>JANYHP010000225.1 GCA_025359005.1 Hyphomicrobiaceae bacterium
TCCTATGGGGCGGCGGTGTCGGAGGTGGCGATCGATACGCTGACCGGGGAAAATCGCATCCTGCGCACGGACATTCTGCACGACGTGGGACGCTCGCTGAACCCGGCGATCGACCGGGGGCAGATCGAGGGCGGGTTCGTGCAGGGGGCCGGGTGGCTGACCACGGAAGAGTTGGTGTGGGACGACAAGGGGCGACTGCTGACGCATGCGCCGTCGACGTACAAGATTCCGGCGTGTGGTGACCGGCCGGGTGTGTTGAACCTTGCGCTGTTCGAGCGTGGGGAAAACACCGAGGACACGATCTATAAATCGAAGGCTGTGGGCGAGCCGCCGCTGATGTTGGGTATTTCGGTTTATGCGGCGCTGGCGGATGCGGTGGCGAGTGCGGGCGCCTACAGAGTGCTGCCGTGCCTGGATGCGCCGGCGACGCCGGAGCGGGTGCTGGCCGCGGTGGGGCGCGTCACGCGGGCCGCAGCATCGTGAGTGGCGCTGGTATCGATGCGTTGTTGCGGGCTGCGGCCGCGGGGCCGGTGGTGCGCGCGGTAATCATCAAGACAGCGGGATCGACGCCGCGCGAGGTGGGCGCGTGGATGTTGGTTGGGGCGCAGGGATCGGTGGGGACGATCGGCGGCGGCGCGCTCGAATTTGACGTGCAGGCAGCGGCGGCCGAGATGTTGCGCGCGGTCGATGGGGGCGCGTGGCAGCGGTCGGTGCGGCCCTATCACCTGGGGCCGGACCTGGACCAGTGCTGCGGCGGGGCGGTGACGATCCTGCTCGAGCGGTTTGGTCGCGCGGAAGTGGCATCGTTGCGCGCGCTGCTGGCTGGCATTGCTGACAATGGGCTCGGCGCGGGGGTGGAGCGTCCGCTGGTGTCTGGCCAACCGGTCGGCTTGGTGGCGCCTGGATGGCGTGCGGCCGGGATCGCGACCAGGGACGGCGGGGATTGGTTCGGCGAGCCGCTGCAGGGCGCGGCGACGGATCTGTTTGTCTACGGCGCCGGGCACGTGGGGACGGCGCTGGTACGGGTGCTGGAGGGGCTGCCGTTTCAGGTGACATGGGTCGATGGAGAGCGGCATGAGCCGGGCGTGGCCGTCGTGCACAACGAGAACGGTGGGGTGGCTGCTTGCCGGGGGCAAGACTTGCCTGGGGTGGCGCGTACCGCGCCGGCGGGGGCGTTTCACGTGGTGATGACGCATTCGCATGCGCTGGATGAGGCGATCGTAAAGGCGCTCCTCCAGGAGGGTCGGTTCGGCTATCTGGGGCTGATCGGCTCGGCGACGAAGCGGGCGCGGTTCCGCCAGCGTCTGGAGCGGGCGGGCATTCCGGCCGAGCAGATTGCGCGGCTGCATTGCCCCGTGGGGCTGGCCGGGGTCGCCGGCAAGAGCGCGGCCATTCTCGCCGTCTCGATTGCGGCGGATCTGCTGCTGCGGCGTCAAATGGCGATTGACCAGGGACGGAGCGTCGATTAGAGACACCGCTGTGCCGCCGGGTTTCCTTAGGGTTCCCTGGTGTTGATCCTATTTTGGCCTACTGTGATCCTGAAGCGCCCGCGCGCGATGAGAACTCTGGCGGGGCGTTTGAGCGGCTTGGTTGCAGCCGCTAGCGGGGGCGGGCGGGCTGACGCAATGGCTCCAGCGGGGCCGATGGAGAGACTGATGACGCGCCGTTGTGAGCTTACGGGCAAAGGCCCGATGTCCGGTAACATCCGCAGCCATGCGGAAAACGCCACCCGCCGCGTGTTTCGCCCCAACCTCGTCAACGTCACGTTGATGAGCGAAGCTTTGGGCAAGAAGTTGCGCGTCAAGGTTTGTGCCAACGGTCTCAAGTCGGTGGAGCATCGCGGCGGGCTCGACGCCTTCCTGCTGAAGTCCCATGACGAAGACCTCTCCGCGCAGTGTCTGGCGCTGAAGCGGGAACTGAAGAAGCATGTCGCGGCGAAGGTTGCCGCCTGACGTTTTTTTGAAGTCCTGGAAATATTGGACCCCGCGACGCCTTGGCGCCGTGGGGTTTTTTGCGCTCAAGCCGTGGAAGGGAGAAAATTAATGCACTGCAGCATGAAATCCGCGCTCACCGCTTGTTGCGCAGGCTGGACCAGCCTGAATGCGTGATGAACGATGTGTTGTGATTAGCTTAATTTGTCATTTTTCTGTTTTGTTACTTGTTATTGACGAGTTGTCGCCGTTGATCGTGCATAGCTGCTGTGTGCTGGCGCGCCTTGTTCGCAGTTGCGAGAATCCTTAGGTTGCTGTTGAGCACGGCGAATGCCGGCCACCCTGACGTCCCGGAGTTCTGGGACTGATCTTGAGCACGATGAAGGAGCCATCACATGGCTAATACGTTTGCAAACGACGCTGCCGAATTCGACAGCACAGCTGGCGTCGCCCAGCGTCCCGCCCGCAAAACTGGCGTGGCCGGTTTCTTCGCAGGCATCTCCGCCCGCTTCGCCCGCGCAAGCCAGCGCCGCGTCGACAATGAAGTCGGGCAATTCCTCGCCGACCACGGCGGCCAACTGACCGACGATCTCGAACGTCAGATCAGCCGCAAGTTCGGCAATCAGCCCGGCAACTGGTAAGGTTGCCGCCTCGATATTTGCTCGATGAGCACAGAAAGGCGTCCTCCGGGGCGCCTTTTTGCGTGATGGGGCTGCAAAGTCGGCTGTTGTCGGGCGGTGCGGGCTCCTGAATAGTCGGTCGACCCCAGGATCCCGTGACCTATGCCGCTTCTTTTTATTCTCAGCACCGCGGCGTTCGTCTCGGCGTTCTCGATCCGTGTGCTGGACCCGCTGGTGCCGTCCATTGCCCGTGATCTGGGCGTGACGATCGCCGCTGCCGCGATGCTGGCGCCGGCCTACACCTTCCCTTACGCGCTGTCGCAGCCGCTGCTGGGGGGAATCAGTGACCAATTCGGCAAGGAGCGGACGATCCGCATCTGCACGGCGTTGCTGGCGATGTCGCTGGCGGTGGCGACCGTGGCGTCCGATTATACGACGCTGTTCATCGCGCGGGTGATGGCGGGCCTCAGTGGGGGCGGGATGATCCCGGTGGCCTTTGCCATCATCGGTGACCGGTTCGAGGTCGCGCAGCGCCAGGTCGCGTTGGCGCGGGTGGTGATGGCTTCGCAGATCGCGATCCTGCTGAGTTCGGGGCTATCGGGTTTGATCGCGGCGCGGTTCGGCTGGCGCGTGGTGTTTGGCGTGGCGGGTGCGGTCGTGCTGGTGTCGTTCGTTATGATGTTGCGCGGCCTGCCGAATGCGACGCCACGCCCGGCGCAGCGGATCAGCTTTTCGGGGATGGGCCGGATCTATCTATCGGTCTTTCGCAGCCCGATGGCGCGGTTCGTGCTGCCGGCTGCGGCAGTGGAGGGCATTGCGCTGTTCGGGTTGATGCCCTTCGTCGCACACCGGCTGGAGGTGCGCGGGCTCGGCGGCATGCAGGAGGCGGGGCTGGTGCTCGCCGGGATGAGCATCGGGGGGATCACGTTCACGCTGCTGGTCGGGCGGCTGCTGCAGCGCTTCGGGCGGGCGCGGTTAATTCGCGCGGGCGGGGTCATCAGTTGCGGGGCCTATTTCGCGATGGCCGCGGCGCAGTCGTGGCAGGTGGAGGGCGCGTGCTTCGCAGCGCTCGGCTTCGGGTTTTTCATGATCCACAATTCGCTGCAACTGCTGGCTACAGAGTTGGTGCCGGAAGCCCGCTCGTCGTCGATTGCGATGTTCGCGTTCTGCTTCTTCCTCGGGCAGGCGCTGGGACCGGTACTCTACCATGCCGGCTTCGAGGCACTGGGCAACAGCGTGCCGCTGCTACTGGCAGGCAGTGTGCTGCTCGCTATGGCGCTGGCCGTGGGCGCTATTCTAGACCGCAAGCCCGCCCCCACGGGGTGATGGGCGCGGCATTCCGCTTCAGGATTTGCAGGCTATCACGCAGCGAGGCGCAACGGACGGATGTTGGCAGTGTTCGTCTTGGCGGGGCCCGCGGTGCGGCCTGTGCGGTTGAGTGCGACGATATTGGACGCCACGGGGCGAATGACGCGGGACTGGGTGCTGAGCCAGACGTGACGGCGCTTGGGCGCGCGCTTCTTGCCGACGATCTTGGTGACAGGCTTGGGTTTGCGGGTCGATGCTACCGGCCGTGCGGCTTTGATGGATACCGGCTTTGCCACGCCGCTGCGTGCGGCCTTGCCCTTACGGACATTGCGGCGTGCGGTCACGGCCAATTGGACGGCCAGCGGGCGGGCGAGGAAGCGCTTGCGCGGCGCCGTCGAGCCGGTGTCTTCGAGTGCCGGCTGCGGGGCATTGCAAGCCTCAGGCGCCATGAGCGCTGTGGCAAGTCTTTCGAGGGGCGCGATTTCGGTGGAAACGGCCGCGGCGGCTAGGCAGGCCTGTTCGGCAAACGCCGACGCAGCGACAACCGGAGCATTGGTCGCGGATGCGGGGCTGGTGCGTCCGAGCGTGGCCCAAACGGCTCGCAGGGCACGGCGCAAAATATTCGATTTCGACGCTGACATCGGACCTACCTCAACACATACCGCGATCGTTCCCCACGAACACGCGATCGTTTGTCGAGAATGGCAGGCAAGGTTTGCCAGGGTCTTAACGCATGATCCGTTTTGGCATTAATTTCATGGCTTTGCAGCCGAAAGGTGAGAAATATGTGGCAAATCGGACAAGTTAGAGTGCCGCTCAGGGGAGGCGGGCCGAGACAACCTGGACGAGGACGGAAGCAAGGGCTGCGTAGCTTTCTGTCACCGGCGCGATGGGGCGCTGGGTGGTGGTCATCTGCCAGCCGGCGTCTTCCATGATGGTGAAGAGCGCAATCGTCTGCTGCCGCATGGGGTCGGTCAGCAGCAGTTCGCCGCCGGCCGCGAGACTGCTGCGGAAAACCCGCTCGAGATGGCTGTAGTCGGCGGTATCATAGATGATGTCGGCGCCGATGATCAGGTCGTAGCGGCCCGGGTGGGTCCAGGCCAGCCAGTCGCCGACGAACTGCTCGATGCCGACGATATGGTTCAGCCCTGCGTTGTGTCGGCACAGCGCCAACGCCAGGGCGTCGTGATCGGTTTGGACGACGTGGGCGCCAAGGCCTTGGGCGACAAGCCCGGGCAGACCAACGCCGCAGCCGAGTTCGAGCACGGATTTGCCGGCAAGGCTTGTGCCGCGTTCGGCCAGCACGCGGGCCAGCGCCAGCGCGGATTCCCAGATCATGAGGCCGAACGGATAGAGATCCCGGTCGGCGGTGGCGCCAAGCTGTGCGGCCTCGTCGCGGACTACGTCCATGTCCCACGGGTGGCCGGCCACGTCGTAGGCGAAGCGCTCAAGCGGAAGGCGTGTGAAGTCGGGATGGTCGGCTAAGGGAGGCAGCATCGGGCTCACTTTTCAGGCATGGGGTGTGGGCGCAGCGCAATCGCGCCGGCGCGTCTGGAGGTGGTTGTGGTGGCGTGCGTGTGCGGTGGGGCCGGGCGGCGCTGCTTGCCGTGTGCAGCGGCGTTACCTATACGAAACCTCTGACTCATCATGCGAGCGCCAGCCCTATGCATCACTTCCAGTACCGTCAAGGCCACCTGCACGCCGAGGACGTGGCCGTCGCGCGCATCGCTGCCGAAGTCGGCACGCCCGTCTACATCTATTCGACGGCGACGATCGCGCGTCACTACGAGGTTTTTGCCCGGGCGGTCGGCGTGCCGCGGCATCGCGTGTTTTACGCCATGAAGGCGAACAGCAACCAGGCCGTGCTGGCAACGCTGGGGGCGCTGGGGGCTGGGGCCGACACGGTGTCGGAAGGCGAGATCCGGCGGGCGCTGGCGGCTGGGATTCCGGCTGACCGCATTGTGTTTTCGGGCGTCGGCAAAAGCGCGCAGGAACTGGCGTTCGCGGTGGAGCGTGGGATCTATCAGGTCAATATCGAGACGGAGAGCGAGCTTGAACTCCTGTCGAAAGTGGCGACGGCGCAGGGCAAGCGGCAGAATGCGGTGGTGCGCGTCAATCCGGACGTGGGCGCCGGGGGGCATGCCAAGATCACCACCGGATCGTCGGCCAACAAGTTCGGCGTCAGCTTCGAGGCGGCCGGCCGGATCTACGCGCGTGCGGCGAACATGCCGGGCGTGAAAATGCTGGGACTGGCGACCCACATCGGCAGCCAGATTCTGGAATTGGACGATCTCGAAGCGGCGTTCAAGCGGATGGCCGCGTTGACGGCGCAGTTGCGCGGCGAGGGACTGGCGGTGGAGCGGCTGGACCTCGGCGGCGGCCTGGGGATCGCCTATGAGATGGCTGCGGCCAATGACGATGGCGGCGAGCGCATCGCGGCCTATGCGGCGATGATCGAACGCACGCTGGGCACGCTGGACGTGGAGCGCGGCTTTGAGCCGGGGCGGCTGATCGTGGGCAATGCCGGCATTCTGGTCACCGAAGTGCTGCACCAAAACCTGCGGCCGCACACGACCTTTCTGGTGGTCGATGCGGCGATGAATGATCTGGTCCGACCAGCGATGTACGAGGCCTATCACGAGATCTGGCCTGAGCGGCAGGCTGGGCCTGACGTGCCACGCAAGACCTACGATGTCGTCGGGCCGATCTGCGAGTCGGGTGATACGTTCGCCACCGCACGAACGCTGCCGGAGACGCGCATCGGCGACCTGCTGGCGCTCATGACCGCGGGCGCCTACGGGGCGACGATGTCGTCGACGTACAACTCGCGCCTGCTGGTGCCGGAGGTGCTGGTCAAGGGCGCGGAGTATGCCGTGGTGCGCCCGCGCACGACGTTCGAAGACCTCATCGCGCTCGATCGCGTGCCAGGGTGGATCGGGGCGTGAGGCGAGTGTTGGTGAGCCGGGCGGGGATCGAACCCGCGACCACATGATTAAAAGTCACGTGCTCTACCGCTGAGCTACCGGCCCTACCGGCGCGGTCGATACTAGGGATCAACGGGCTTGGCAAGCACTTGCGGCGGGCGTTCCGCGAGACAATCCTTGGGCGCAGGGCCCGGCGGCCGCTGACACCGAGCTGAGTTGTGCGGCGGGTAGGGGGTGGTCAGGGCGTGCGACGGAGGGCTTGCAAAAAGCCGATCGCCTCGTCGACGGCCTCCGCGGCGCTGTCGATCGCAAAGGCGCGGCGGTCGTGATCGGTGTCGAAGCGCAAGCGCTCGGCGGCTTCGGCGCAGCGGCCGACGCGCCAGGCCCCAATGCCACGAGCCGCCCCTTTCAGGGTGTGGGCCGCGTCGTGCCAAGCCTTGGCGGTCACAGCGGCGCGGAGATTATGCAAGTAGCGCGGGCCGTGCAGGATGAAGAGGTCGAGCACCTCGTGTTCAAGGTCCTCGTTGCCGAGCGTGAAGCGGGCCAGATAAACAAGATCAACGGGCTTGGTGCCGCCATCGGGGCGTGTGCGCCGCCGACGGTCGTTGTGATTGTAGGCGGTCGGCGCCGCTTGAGGATCTGCACTCGACCGCATGGGTCAACTCCGCTGCTCAACTGATTGCCCGGTTCGGTATCGCGCGGCTTGCCCGGGCCTGCGGCGATCACACCAACCGTGATCTTACCCATCGACGAATAAGGGTCCGTGAAAGGATGCGGTTAACGGAGTGTTCCATTTGGCCTGGTGATATGCCGTATCGTGCGACGCCCCGTGGCCCTGCAACCCAAATTCCGCCCTAAAGCGGCCGCACCGTTCCGGAATAACTCTTTGGTCTGCGTGTTCGCAGCCGGCTGAGCCAAGTGGCTGAACTGTTGCCGGCATCAGCGGATCTGTCGCATGAAGACGATTTAGCGGTTTCAGTGGATGGCGCTTGGCAATGACGTCGTAAGGGCTTGAGCTTTGGGGGCGTCTGAGCGACTAGCTTTGGTTCATGCGGCTGAGCGGTTCGATGATCGACAGCATGCGCGACACTATGGCGGCGTTCTGTAAGTGGCTATCGACCGAGGTGACCAGGTTCGGGGTATGGGGCAAGAGCAAACCAATAAGACGGCCAATGGTGCCCCTTCTCGGCCGCCGGAGTTGCCTGTGGCCGCTGCTGGTGCTGTAACGCCGGGAGCGGCCGCAAAGCCATTGCCGCTGCCATTGGTTGCGCCAAATGCGGCCGCAGCGGCTCCCATGTTGCCGGCCGTGCCGTCGCAAAAAACGCCGAATGAGGCGCCTGCCGGAGGCGTGCAAGATGGGCCGGCGCGCGCAACGCCGGCAGATGAGGGGCGCGCTCCGGGGCGACGTGCCGCCAAGCGCCGGGAGGCCGGCCCGGCGCGTGCGAAGATCGCCGCAAACGACGACATTCCGACCATCGGGGCGCTGATCTATGCGCTTGAACAGAAGCCGTCGAAGCAGCCGTTCAAGGTTGCGGCTTATGGCAGCGTGCTGTGGGCGGCGGTGGGGCTCGGGTACACCTGGGTTCTGTTGGCCAGCGAACTCGGTCGGGCACCGCTCGCCGAAATTTTGACGCGTCCGGCTGCGCTTGCGCTGGTGGCTAGCCTGTTCATGCCGATCGCGCTGTTCTGGTTCCTGGCGCTGCTGGTGTGGCGGGCGCAGGAACTGAAGCTGATGTCCTCGGCGATGACCGAGGTGGCGGTGCGCCTTGCCGAGCCTGACAGGGGCGCCGAGCAGTCGGTCAGTTCGCTCGGTCAGACTGTGCGCAAACAAGTCCACTTCATGAACGAGGCGGTGACGCAGGCCATCGGCCGCGCCGGCGAACTCGAGGCCATGGTGCACAGCGAGGTCTCCAACCTCGAACGATCATTCCAGGAAAATGAGACGCGCATTCGCCGCGTGCTTTCGGAGTTGGCGTCTGAGCGGACACAGCTGGTCGCCACGTCCGGCGACGTGCATGCGACGCTTCGGGCGATGGGCGACGAAGTGCCGGCGCTGATCGAGAAGCTCAACGGTCAGCAAGGTAAACTGGCGCGTATCATCGAGAGCGCGGGGCAAAACCTGATCGCGCTGGAAGGCGCGTTGTACAAGGCGTCTGACAAACTCGAAGGCTCGCTCCTCAGCGTTTCCGACAAGATCGAAGGGAACCTGCTGTCGGCAACCGACAAAGTCGACGCTCTGCTGACCGGGGCGTCGGAGCGGATTGAGGGCGCGCTTTCGAGCCGCACTGGGCATCTGCAGCAAGTGCTCGACGAGTACACGGGTGCGATCAATCTGGCGCTCGGCAACCGGACGAGCCAGATGCAGGCGGTGTTCGAGGACTACACGAAGGCGCTTGACGCGACGCTGGTGGAGCGGACGCGGGCGCTGGACGGAGCGTTCGCGGAACGCGTGCGCCTGTTTGACGATTCAATCGGGCGGTCGACAATGCAGATCGACAGCGTGGTTGGTGAGAAGGCGGTCGCGCTGTCGGCGGCCATGGAGCGGCATGCTCGCGATCTGGCGGCGACGCTTGGCCGGCAGTCGACGGATATCGACGAAACGCTGATGCACGGTATCGATGCGGTGCGGCGGTCGAGCGAAAACATTACCAAGCAGTCGGTCAAGGCGATCGAGGGGCTGTCGGGCCAGGCCGATATGCTGCGCAACGTGTCGGAGAACCTGTTGACGCAGATCGGCAGCGTTACCAACCGCTTCGAAACGCAGGGCCAGTCGATCATGCGCGCGGCGAACGCGCTGGAAACAGCCAATTTCCGTATCGACAATACGCTACAGCAGCGCCACCGGGAGCTTGGTGATACACTTGAAAAGCTGACCGGCAAGGCGGGCGAAATCGATGCGCTGGTACAAGGGTATTCGTCCAATCTGGAAGGCTCGATGTCGGCGGCGGAGTCGCGGGCCAGGGCGTTGACCAGTGAACTCAGTCGCAACACGGAAACATACGCGCGCTCGACCCTGTCCGACCTGGAACGGGTGCGGGCGGAAACGGAAGCACAAGCCACGCGCACGTTGTCGGAGATGCAGAACCAGTTCTCGTCGGTCGGCCGTGAGATGAGCAGCCAGATGGGCTCGCTGTCGGCACGTCTCAGCGAGACGTCGGAAGATCTGCGGCTGAAGACACAGCGAGCGGCCGCGGAGATTATGGCCGAGCAGGAACGCCTGCGGTCGGAGGCGGAGCGAATTCCAGCGGCAACGCGTGAGACGACAGACGCGATGCGGCGTGCGCTCAATGAGCAGATCCGCGCGCTGGACCAATTGTCGGCGCTGTCGAAAACCGAACAGATGCGCCGAGACGTGACGCCGCCAGTGCCATTGTCGAGCACCGCAGCGCCGCGTGCGTCGCTGACGGCAGCGTGGTCGGATCAGCAGCGTGCTATGCCGCCAGCGCCGGCTGGTGGCGACCAAACGGCCGGTAACCGCTGGTCGCTCGGCGACCTTTTGGCGCGGGCCTCGACGGAGGTTCCGCAGCAGCCGGTTTCGCCCGGTGGTGCCCCGGTGCTCAATCTGGAGGCGATCGCCGGTGCGCTGGACGCGGAGACGGCGAGCGCCATCTGGGCACGTACGCGGGCGGGCCAGCGCGGCATCATGGTGCGGAGCCTTTACTCGGCGGACGGGCGCGCGACATTCGACGAGGTCGTTCGCCGTTACGGCAGCGAACAGACGTTCCACGGTACGGTCGACAAGTTCCTCGCAGACTTCGAGCGCCTGCTGCACGACACCGAGGCACGCGACGCGAGTGGCCAGCAAACGGAAGCGCATCTGGCCTCGATGAGTGGTCGGACATACCTTTTCCTGGCGCACGCGGCGGGACGACTGAATTAAGGTGCTTTTAACCAAATTCTGGTGATGCCCTGCTTTTCAAGCGTTGACTTGCGCAGTGGTCTCCCGCGGTACATCCTGAGTTCATCGTTCGCGCTACACTCTCAGAATTGAGGGACGATGACGGCGGGCCATGTGTGTCAGGCCGTTTCAACTCCGAGGGGAGACGCCGCATGTGCCGTTGGGTGGCCTATCAAGGCGAGCCGGTCTTTCTCGAAGAGTTCGTGTCGCGCCCCTGCCAGAGCCTGGTGGCGCAAAGTCGGCATTGCCGCGAGGCCAAGACCGAGGTCAACGCCGACGGCTTCGGGCTTGGCTGGTACGGCGAGCGACCGCGGCCAGGCACTTTCCGCGATATCCGGCCGGCGTGGAGCGACGAAAACCTGTTGTCGCTGGCGCATCAGATCCGGTCGGGGCTGTTCTTTGCCCATGTACGCGCATCGACGGGCACGGCGACGACGCGGGCCAACTGCCATCCCTTTACGCACGGCGCATGGCTGTTCATGCACAATGGGCAGATCGGCGGCTACGACCGCATCAAGCGACGCGTCGACATGATGATCCCGGACGACCTGTTCAGCCACCGTGCCGGCACGACCGACAGCGAGGCGATCTTCCTGTTGATGCTGGCTAATGGGCTCGAGCAGGACGCGAAGGGCGCAGTAGCGAGGACGCTCAGCGCGATCGAAGGGGAGATGGCACGCGCTGGGATCGCCGAACCGTTGCGGTTCACCTCGGCGTTTACCGACGGGCAGATGCTCTATGCCGTCCGCTATGCGTCCGATCTGCAGCCGCCGACGCTTTATACGCGAGTGGCCGAGGAAACAGGTGGGACGCTTGTGGTTTCGGAGCCGCTCGATCATGGCCAAGATGGCTGGGTGGCGGTGCCGCGGCAAAGTTTCGTGACTGTTGCTGACGGGGCCCTGACGGTTTCACCAATGGAATTGAGCGCGGCACGGAGCGAGCCCACCTTCGCCTGAGGCGCCTGAGGCGCCTGTGAGACGCCTGCAGCCCGTAGGCCCGACTTTCAGCCGAAAGCCATGGTGGACTGCGGCTTGCCGGCCCGTTGCTGCATGAGGCGGCGGCCATAAGCGATCGCCGGTTTTTCGATCCATTGATAGGTCAGCGACGACACGGCGGTCGCAAAGCCGGCTACGGCTGTGAAAAGAAGCACGTAGCGGGCGACAGGGGGCCAATCGGGCACCTGGGCCAGCAATGGCGGATAGAGCGCCCACAGTATGACGAAGTGGGTGACGTAGAGGCTGTAACTGATGCGGCCAATGAATTGGGTGACTGGGTTCACCAGTAGCAACGGTGCCCAGAGGTGCAGCGCGAGAGCGAGGCCGGAGAAGAGGGCCAGCGACATCCACTGCTCCTTGGCGACAATGGGGTAGGCAAATATCGCGGCCAGGACGAGTG
>JANYHP010000251.1 GCA_025359005.1 Hyphomicrobiaceae bacterium
ACGCCATCAGGGCCGGCGTATCGATCGCCATAACTGCGAGACCGGTGCATCGCGGTTCAGTTCAATCAGGTTTCTGCGAGGCCGCCGACGTTGCAAGCCGCCCCTGCGTCGATGGCGGCCTCGCAGAAACCTTCAGATTCAATCGGGTCCTAGAAACGTAGTAATTTCTGGAATTTATCTCGAAGAAATCCGGCATGAGGCCCGCTCCGAAAAGCCTGCCTGGCTTCGGGCGCCCCCCCGAGGCAAGTCGTTGCTGTGGTTGTAACCTTAGCTGCCACCGGACGGCGGTTTGTCGCCAAGTGGATCGCCATGGAAGCGTTCCAGGGTGAAGCCGACGAGCTCGTCGCCGACCTTGATGTAGTCCATCAACCCGCTGATTTTCGGCTGGATGTTATAAGCCATCGCCTCCCCCGACCTGGAAGAACCGAGTCAGTAGACCGCGGACCATAGATCACGTCGTCCGCTTATCTGCCAGATACCAACCGCGTTCCAAGCACCGCCCTGCCGGGTCCCGATGTCTGAATCTGACCCGATCCGTTTTTACCCCACTTGGCCAGCCATGCGCGAAGCTGAGCGGAAAGCTGTCAACCGGCGAACAAAACCGGTCTCGGAGGGATAGGGTGAGTGCCGTTTCGATGCCAGCACGGGTCTTCGTGACCCAGTGCGTCTTCGTTCCAATGTCCGCTTTCGTCGGACGCGATATCCAACAGCGGACTTTCTTCCGACGACAACGGTCGCTTGGCGCGTTGATGGGTGCCGGGATGCTGATCGATATGGCGTTCGTCGCGCAGCGGGGGCCAAACTCGTTTACTCCAACTATGCCGGCATGGAGATCACCATCTTGCCGAAGTGCTTGCCTTTCGCCAACGCCGTGAAAGCACTCGGCGCGTCTACAAATGCGACTGTCCCGTCAGGCGCCAGTGCTTCAGGAAACGGTTGATGTAGAGGTTGGCGAGCAACGGCGAAATGACTCCACCTTGCGGCGTGCCCGTCGTGTTGCTCTTACCTCCAGTGATCCGCCGCGTCCCGTCGCGATCCGTTTCTTCGACCGGCGATTTCAGCCACATCTTGATGAGGGCCAATATCTGCCGGTCCACGATCCTGCGGGCGACGCACTGTATGAGTTCGTCGTGCGGAATCGTGTCGAAGTACTTGGACAGGTCGGCATCCACCTCGTCGGTGTAGCCTTGCCTGAGCAGTCCGTGCACCGCTCGAACCGCATCCATGGCGGAGCGACCCGGCCGGTAGCCGTGCGTATTCGGTTCAAGGTCTGCTTCGAAGATCGGCTCGATCACCAGCTTGACGGCGGTCTGCACCACCCGGTCCCGGATTGTGGGAATGCCCAACGGGCGCTCCCCGCCACCGGGCTTGGGGATCGTCACCCGCCGTACCGGCTGCGGCCGATACGTCTTCGTACGCAATTCCTCACGCAGAGCTGCGAGCCACGCTTCCCGGCCTTCTTCCTCGATCATGGCGAACGTCACGCCGTCCACGCCCGGCGCACCACGATTATCGCGGGCGCACACATAAGCGTAGGCGGGAATGTCGTCGCGCCAGACCTTGTCGTAAAGCTGATAGAAGCGGAACTCGGGCTCGGCCTTCGCCTTGCCATAGAGCTTTCTCTGCAGCGTCCGGATACGTTCGGGTGTCATCAGGCTCATCGCCAATCACCGATCCTCAGCCTCTTCGAAAGCGCACCAGAAGTCAGGGTCCTGTGCTCCGCCGGTATTACCCGGCCTCAACACTCCTATGACCCTGTCCGACTTCCGTTCGACGCGTCAGGCAAACCTGACGTTGAAGGCACCGCCTTCAATCGAACGGATCTCCCCCGATTACCCGGATCACCCTTCCAACGTGCCGTGCCCACTACCCCGGTGGATCGAGACGGGTGCAAATGTCGGTTGCTTCCCCATCCCACGCGGCCTTCCCCGTTATTCAGGCGGGTCGGCATCCACGACTTCACTTTCGAGGCCTGCTCAGGCTTTACTCGCGTTACGGCCCGCCGGATTGCTCAACCGCCCAAGGCGGCCTTTGTCGCAAGGCTTCGGCGTGGCCAGTTACCCGCCCACACCGCCCGCCAGCTTCCGGGTCAATCGACAATTACCCGTGTGGAACCTCCCTCCACTGACATTCCGCGCCTTCGAGGCGCACTATCAACTTGATTGCGCTTCATGTCGCGCTCGCGCAGAAAAAATCTGTTGGATTTCAACGCAGAGGAATCACGGCATCAACTTGCCGCCTATTTCATATATTGATGATAGCAAGATAATATCAGGCAGATACCAAATTACTGGCATCTTGATGGCTGAATGTTGCCTTGTTGGGCGCAACTTCGTTGCTTGTTGATTGCAGCTTGATGGCAATATGCGAGAAAGTCGATAGCAGCTTTCTGCCTCCGTGACTGTTGCCTTGCCGACCACTGGCGCGGCCCCTCGCAAAGCACGCGATAGCGTCTTATTCGCACAGAAAAAACAACCTTTCCTTGTCCCTCATCATTGCTTGCACCAGCCTAATTTCCGCCTTCAATCTCAACACCGCAGCCCCAACCGCGCAAGCCTTGACGCACCCGCACCACCAAAACGCTCCCGCAAGAACGTCAATCGCACATAATCGAAATCCCTTAATTTCAAACTGCTATTCATTCAAATCAACGGCTTACAGGTCATGATCTAGATTTAGTTGCTATCACCTAGATTTCTCGCTCTTTAGTTTCATTGATTGCATTTTTTCTCTGGTAGCGCGGAAGGGGTAGCAAGATGGGTTTTCGTTACACGAAAACTCGCCGTTAAATCGGCTCATCTTGTCGGGGTTACGGACCTGAAGGTCCCGCACCCCAAGCCCCCGGACGCTGCGTTCTGCTGGAGGAGTGCAATGACCCAACCCAACATCACGGCGAAGGTGCGACCCGCGAAGGGCCGACCGAAAGCAGCACGTGTCAAAGATCACTGGATCAGCTTCCGGGTGACGGCGGAAGAGCATTTTCAGCACATCGACAAAGCGCAACGCAGCGGCATGGGTCCCGGCGACTTCGCGCGGTCGCGTGCGTTGCGTGGCATCGCGCGGTCGAAGAAGGCGGGTCCGTCGACAACGCCGATCTTCGGCGAAGCCACGCGCGACGTCGTGCACGAATTGCGGCGCCAGGGCGTGAACCTCAATCAGATCGCCCACCTCTGCAATCGCCATCAGCTCCCACCGCCGCCGCAACTTGGCGAACTCGCCACGGTCATTACGGCGCTTTGGGAGAGCCTGCTCGCGTCATGATCATCCGCATCCAGGCCAACGGCGGCTCGTTCCGCGGCGCCGGTCTCTACTACCTGCACGACAAGTCAGCCGACCAGTCGCTCGACAAGCATCTCAAGCCGAAAACCGATGAACGCGTCTGGTTCTCGGACACGCGCAACTGCCTCAACATAGACCCGGACCGGGCGCTCGAAGAGATGTGGCGTACGGCTGAGGATCAGGCGTACCTGAAGATGCAGGCCGGCGTGAAACGGGGCGGCCGCGTCTGCGAAGACCCGACCAAGACGCTGTCGCTGTCCTGGCACAAGGACGACCGGCCAACGCCGGAACATATGGTTGAAGCTGCCGATGCGTTGCTGAAGCACATGGGCTGGGACGCACATCAGGCCGTGTATGTCGGCCACAACGACACCGAGCATCGCCACATTCACATCATTCTCAATCGCGTTAACCCCGACAACGGTCGAACGTTGGACGACTTCCGTGAGCAGAAGCGTGCGCAATCCTGGGCGCTCGAATACGAGCGGTCACAGGATCAGGTGCGGTGCGAGCAGCGCGCGATCAATGCGGCCAAGGGGGTGGAGAAAGCCAACCAGGTCCAACACGAAACCGCCAACTCGCAGCAGTGGGTGCCGGATGTTGCGCAGGAAGCCACGGTCGAACGCACGCCCATGGAAGCACCCGGACCATCCATCAACCGCGCCGCCAACGATCATCTGCCGCACAACGTCATCATGTTGACGCGACCACACGAACAGGAATCCAAGGCCAACGAAGTACTGCGCCAGGAACTCGATGCCGCCACCCGTAATGGGCAAGTGGCCGAACAGCGTCTCGGTCAGCGCGTTGAAGGTGAGCTTGCACGCCTTGCAGCGATAGCGCCTGAGGCGGTTGGCCGCGCCCCATTTGACGACGCCTCCGGCATGGCAGTGCGGGGACACGGGGGCCGCCGCGAAGCGTGTCTCGATGTCGGCGATCGAGGCGCAACCGGCCAC
>JANYHP010000257.1 GCA_025359005.1 Hyphomicrobiaceae bacterium
CTGGCCGGTGGTGCCAGAGGTGTAGAGCACGTAGAGCGGATCGGTCGACGCGACGGGCACGCAGGCCGCTCGTTGTCCGGCGGCCTTGGCGGTGGCCGTGGCCTTGGCCCAATCGTGATCGCGCCCGGCGATCATGCTCGCTTCGGCTTGCGGCCGCTGCAGCAGCACCACATTGGCCGGTTTGTGGGTCGAAATCTCGATGGCCTTATCGAGCAGCGGTTTGTAGGCGACGATCTTGGCGCCTTCGATACCGCAGGACGCAGCAAGCACGGCGACTGGCTTGCAATTCTCGATGCGGGTGGCGAGTTCGTTGGCTGCAAAGCCACCGAAGACCACGGAGTGGATCGCGCCGATGCGCGCGCAGGCGAGCATGGCGATGGCCGCCTCCGGGATCATCGGCATGTAGACAATGACGCGGTCGCCCTTCTGGATACCCAGCCCTTGCAGCACGGCGGCAAGCGTGGCGACCTCGTCGGTCAGTTGCGCGTAAGTGTAGGTGCGCTTGGAGTTGGTGACGGGGCTGTCGTGGATGAGGGCCAGCCGCTCGCCGTGGCCGTCGCGCACGTGGCGGTCAAGCGCGTTCCAGGCGGTGTTGCACTCGCCGCCGACGAACCAACGGCCGTATTGGCCGGCATAGGGATCAAACACCTTGGTATAGGGTTTCGACCACTCGATGGCGCTGGCAGCCTCGTCCCAGAAGGCCTCCGGATCGGCCTTCCAGGCAGCGTAGACGGCGGGATAGCGACTGGCGGTGGTCATGAGGGGCACTCTCGGCTTGCTATGCGGACGTTATTGTCCGGCCCAGAGGGCCCCGTCTATTGGCAATGCGTCGAAGGTGGGACGGCCGCGCCGCAACACGAAATAATTGTCGTTCAGAAATGCGTTTTGCGGCCATTGGGGATGCGCTGGGCTTGGCCCGGCGCGACGGGGTTGCGGCCGGTGGGATGGCTCGGGTAAGAACCGTCATGAACCAGTCAACACCGCAGACGCAGTTCCCGCGCCAGGATGCACTGACGATCCTGTTCGCCCATGGTGCTTATCAGATGGCGCCGCGGTTTGCCGCGCGGAAAATAGGCATCAAGCATGTCCAGGTCCACACGCTGCACGACCTGAAGGCACGGGCCGGCGAGGCCGACGTGGTGTGCGTTTCCATGCTGTGGCGCAACGAGGTGTTGGGCCTGGCGCCACGGCTACGCTTCGTGCAGTCGATCAGCGCGGGCACCGATCAATACGACAAGGCGGCCTTTGCAGCCCACGGCGTGCGGTTGGCGAGTGCGGCGGGCGTCAACGCCAACGCGGTGGCCGAGCACGCCATGGCGATGATACTGGCCACCGAGCGCCACATTGTTTCGGGGCGCGACAATCAGGCCCGCGCCCACTGGCGGCCGATGATTTCGGAGATCGGTAGCCGCGAGGCGGAACTGGCCGGGCGCACCATGGTGATCGTCGGGCTCGGGCGCATTGGCAGCCGGCTGGCGCGCTTTGCCCGGGCCTTCGACATGCACGTGATCGGCGTCAAGCGCGACCCGTCGAGCGGGGGCGAGGGTGCCGATCGGGTTGTTGCGACTGCCGATCTGGCGAGCGTACTCCCGGAAGCGGACATCGTCGTGCTGGCCTGTCCGCTGACGGCGGCGACCGAAAACCTGATCGACGCTGCGGCGCTCGCGCGCATGAAACCCACGGCGCTGCTGGTCAACGTCGCGCGCGGGCTGGTGGTGGACGAGACGGCGCTGATCGCGGCGTTGCAGTCGGGCCGCCTGCGCGCGGCGGCGCTCGATGTGACGCGCGAGGAACCGCTCCCCGCCACGTCGCCGCTGTGGTCGATGCCGCAGGTGCTGATCACGCCGCATACGGCGGGCGAGACGCAAGGCTACGAGGATAACGTCATCGATATTCTCGTGGAGAACCTGGCGCGGCTTTCACGGGGCGAGCGCGCGCTGGTCAATGAGATCGTCTGAGATGACTGTCACCGTCGCTGCATTTTACAAGTTTGTGCACCTCGACGATCCCGAGATTTTGCGCGCGCGCCTTGGCGCGTCGATGACGGCGCGCGACATGAAGGGTACGGTCCTGCTGGCGCGTGAGGGCATCAACGGCACCGTCTCCGCGGCGCCCGAACAGATGATGGCTTTTCTGGCCGAGGTGCGGGCCGATCCGCGCTTTGCCGACCTGATCACCAAGGAAGCGCCGAGCGACGATCATCCGTTCAAACGCCTCAAGGTGAAGATCAAGCCGGCGATCCTGACGTTTCGTCATCCAGGCGCGGACCCGGCGACGCGCGTCGGCACCTACGTCAAACCGGCCGCGTGGAACGCACTGGTTTCCGACCCGGACGTGGTTTTGCTCGACACCCGCAACGCCTACGAGGTGGCGGCGGGCACATTCCGCGGCGCGCTCGATCCAAAGACGCGCAATTTTGGCGAACTGGCAGATTTTGTGCGCGAGCATCTCGATCCGGCGCGTCACAAGCGCATCTCGATGTTCTGTACCGGTGGCATCCGTTGCGAGAAGGCGTCGGCCTATCTGCTGTCGCAGGGGTTTGCCGAGGTTTATCACCTGGAAGGCGGCATTCTAAAGTATCTGGCGGAAGTGCCGCCCGAGGAAAGCCTGTTCGACGGCGGTTGCTTCGTGTTCGATGAGCGCGGTGCGGTGGTGGGGAATTAAGTTCACGCTGCCGTGTGATATGCAGTGACGGATGGCGGACACGTCCGTTCGGTGGCGGTGCGCAAGCAGGAGAAATCTAATCATGACACGTTCGACGACGGAAACCTGGGGATCGGTGACACGCGCGCTGCATTGGCTGAGTGCGGTGCTGGTGCTTGGCATCCTGGCGCACGGATGGTGGATGACGCATCTGGCGCCGCGCGACGGCCGCCTCTGGCAATACGGTACGCACGGGCTGATCGCGGTCTATTTCGGCATGCTGCTGGCCCTGCGGCTGGTCTGGCGCCTCAGCGAAACGACGCCGCACCAGCCGGCCACGAGCGCTGGTTGGGAAAAGCTTGCAGCGCATGCCGGCCACATCGGGCTTTACCTGCTGATGATCGGCATGGTGGTTTCTGGCTATATGCTGTGGAGCAGCTTCCCGGCGCGCTTCGATGCGGTGCGTGGTGTGCCGTTCGACTATACTTTATTCGGCGTTTTCAAACTGCCGGCGATGCATGTGGCGGCGGATCGCGGCGTGTCGAAATACTGGGAGAACCTGCACGAACTGCTGTCGCACGGGCTGCAGATACTGGTTGTCGTCCACATTGCGGCCGCGATCTGGCACCACCGTGTCAAAGGCGATAGCGTGCTCACGCGCATGACGCGCGGCTGACAATGAAAGCTCAATGCTGATACAGGAGATCATCATGTCGTACATCGATGGCTACGTCGTTCCCGTCAAGGCTGGCGACAAGGAGGCCTACCGGGCCGCTGCACTGAAAATGTCGGCGTTGTTCCACGAGTTCGGGGCGACACGCGTCGTCGAGAACTGGGGCGATGACGTGCCCCCCGGCAAGACCACGGACTTCTGGGGCGCGGTGAAGTGCGAGCCGGGCGAGGTGGTGGCGTTCTCCTGGATCGAGTGGCCGTCAAAGGCCGTGCGCGATGTGGGCATGGGCAAGCTCAGAACCGATCCACGCATGCAAGGCCCGATGCCTTTCGACGGCAAGCGCATGATCTTCGGCGGTTTCGAAACGCTGGTCGACACGGCACGCAAGGGATAGCGCCTTCATGTCGAAAATCTCGCAGGTGCTGTGGTTCGACGGGCACGCCGAAGCGGCGGCGACGTTGTACACCTCGCTGATCCCCAATTCGCGCATCGACCGCGTCGTGCGTACGCGTCGCGACACTCCTGGCGGGCCGGCCGACTCCGTGATGGTGGTCGAATTCACGCTCGACGGTCAGAGGTACGGGGCGCTGAACGGCGGTGCTCATTACACGCTGACGCCGGCGTTCTCGATCATGATGCGGTGCGTCGACCAGACAGAGGTGGACCGTCTGTGGACGGCTCTGCTGGAGGGTGGCGGCAAGCCCATGCGCTGCGGCTGGCTGACCGACCGCTTCGGTGTGTCCTGGCAGATCGTGCCGGAGGCGTTGCTGGCGCTGATGAAGGACCCCGACAAAGCCAAAGCGGGCCGCGTGATGTCGGCCATGATGCAGATGGTCAAGATTGATATCGCGGGTTTGGAAGCGGCCGCTGCGGCGACCGCGTGACACCACCAAACCACCGCCCCACAATCCTGCAGATCATTCCCAAGCTCGAGACGGGCGGGGCGGAGCGCACCGTCGTCGAGGTCTCGGCGGCGATCGTGGCCGCGGGCGGGCGGGCGCTCGTTGCTGCAGAGGATGGACGCATGGCGGCAGACGTGCGCGCCGCCGGGGCTGAGATTTTCGCACTGCCAATGGCCGCTAAAAACCCGGCTGTAATCCTCGCCAACGCACGCCGCCTCGTACACCTGATTGCGGCCGAACATGTCGATCTGCTACACGCCCGCAGTCGCGCGCCAGCGTGGAGCGCGCTGCTGGCGGCCCGCCGCGCGCGCGTGCCGTATGTGACGACCTATCATGGCGCCTACAGCGAAACCAACGCGGTCAAACGGCTCTATAACAGCGTGATGGCGCGCGCCGATCGCGTCATCGCCAATTCGCACTACACCAGCGACCTCATTCGCACCCGCTATGGAACGGACCCCGCGCGCATCGCCGTCATCCCGCGCGGCATCGATCCGGCGGCGTATGATCGGGCGGCAGTATCGCAACAGCGGCGCGATGCGGTGCTGGCAGCCTGGGGCCTCATGCCGGGCACGCGCATCATCCTGCAGGCAGCCCGGCTTAGCCCGCAGAAGGGTCAGACGGTGCTGATCGACGCGGCGGGACGGCTGGGCATGGCCTTCGCTGGCACCAACAGCGCGGCGCCTGTGGCGATCATTCTGGCTGGCGACGCGCAGGGCCGCGACGACTACGTCCGCGATCTCGACAAGCGCATCGCGGCGCATCGGCTGCAAGGCGTGGTGAAGCGCGTCGGCCATGTGTCGGACATGGCGGCAGCGTACGCGGTGGCCCATGTGGCGGTGCTGCCGTCGACGCGGCCGGAGGCGTTCGGGCGCGCATCGATCGAGGCGCAGGCGTCGGGCGTGCCGGTGATTGCCGCCCGCCTTGGTGCGCCGCCCGAGACGGTGCGGGCGGTGCCGGATGTGGCGGCCGGCACCGAGACAGGCTGGCTGGTGCCACCGGGTGACGCGGACGCGCTGGCCGGTGCGCTGGCCGAAGCGCTGGCGCTGACGCCCGAGGAGCACGCAACCATGGCGGCCCGCGCCCGCAGCCACGCGACGACGGCGTTCACGCTGGCACGCCTGCAGGCGGACACGCTTGGCGTTTACGACGCGTTGCTCGGCACGACACTGCGTTCCGCGTTCGAGACGTCGACGGCTATTGGCGTGCCATCAGGCGGCGACGGAGCGGCTTGAGCGCGAACAGCGCGAGCAGGCCAGTGAGAATGTCCATGCCGATCACGAGGCTGAACACAGTGAGCCAGCTGCCCGTGCGTTCAAAGATCATCGCCGCCACGGGCGCGCCGAGGATCGAGCCCACGCCTTGCGCCATGTAGAGCAGCCCATAGTTGGTCGTCGCGTTCTTGGTGCCGAAGGTGTCGGTCAGGGTTGAGGGGAACAGCGAAAATATCTCACCCCAGCCGAAGAACACCAGGCCCGAGAGCACGATCAGCATGAACGGGTCGGTGCGGTATTGCAGCATCAGCCAGATGGCCAAACCCTCGCCGAGAAACGCGATGCCCATCGTATATTCGCGGCCGATGCGGTCGGAGACCCAGCCGAAGAAAGGCCGCGTCAGGCCGTTGGTGACACGATCGAAGGTGAGCGCGGCCATTCCCGCCGCGC
>JANYHP010000344.1 GCA_025359005.1 Hyphomicrobiaceae bacterium
GGTCGACGGCGATGACGCGGGCGGTGAGGGCTTCGACTTCGCGCAGCAAGGTCGCTTCTGCTTCGGTGACTATGCCCTTCTTGAAGGCATCGCCGATCCAGTCGATGCCGTGGAAACGCTTGATGTCGCCCTTGCGGATGGCGCGGTCGAGCTTCTTTTCGGCGTCCTCGGCGGCGATGACTTTTTCCAGCGTGACTTCCAACAGGCCCGTCGCGTCGTTGACGTTGCGGGAAATGAAGATGTCGCGCGTGAGCCGGTCGCGCACCTCGCCCGGTTGCATCGCGAGGCCGACGATCTTGTGGCCAAGCCAATCGGGCGCGGGGCGCAGTCGCGCACCAAATGGGAACACGCAGACCTTCATCAACGTGCGCGTGGCGGGGTCGGGGAAATTGTCGACGACGCCGCGCAGCGCTTCCTGGAACTTGTAGAGCCCGTTCTGCAGGCAGAAGTCGACGATGGCCAGATCAGCGGGCGGTGAGCCGTCGTCCTCGAAGCGCTTCAAGGTGCAGGCCGCGATGTAAAGCTCGCTCAGCGCGTCAGCGAGGCGGCCGGTGATCTTCTGCTTGGTCTTGAGGCCGCCGCCGAGCACGGCAACCGTCAGGTCCGCCACGAGCGCGAACGAGCGGCTGGCGCGGGAAAGCTGCTTGTACCAATGCGCGGTGGCCGGCGCGCGCGCGGGTGCGGCTGCGAACGCGCCACCGGTGACGTTGTGGAACAGCGCGCCGGTCACATTTGAGATGGAAAACGCGATGTGGCCGAGCAGGGCTGGCTCGAAGGCTTTGAGACCCTGTTTGGCGTCCGCGTTCTGACAGGCTTGGATCTCCTTGTAGAGATAGGGGTGCGACCGCAACGCGCCCTGCGCGAAGGTGATCAGCGTGCGCGTCAGGATGTTGGCGCCTTCCACCGTGATGCCGACGGGCACGGCCTGATAGGCCGACTGCAGATAGTTCATCGGGCCGTCGCAGATGGCGCGGCCGCCGTGCAGGTCCATGGCGTCGTTGACGGCGATGCGCATGCGCTCGGGGGTCTGATATTTCATCAGCGCGGAAATGACCGACGGCTTCTCGCCGCGGCTGACCATGGCGGCGGTGACGCCGCGCGCGGCTTCGTTGACATACGCCGTCTGCACCATGCGGGCGAGCGGCTCTTCAAGGCCTTCCATCTTGCCGACGGGCAGGCCGAACTGCTTGCGGATGCGGCCGTAGGCGGTGGTGTTGCGCAGCACCGACTTAGCGCCGGCGGTTGCCGACGACGGCAGCGAAATCGCGCGACCGGCGGCGAGGCATTCCATCAGCATGCGCCAGCCCTGGCCGGCCATCTTCTGCCCGCCGATGACGAACTCCATGGGAATGAACACGTCGGTGCCCCAGTTGGGGCCGTTGGGGAACGCCGAGCCGCACGGCAGATGGCGGCGGCCGATATTGACGCCGGGATGATCGGCCGGAATGAGACCCACGGTGATGCCGACGTCCTCTTTGTCGCCAATCAGCTTATCGGGATCGAAGAGATGGAAGGCGAGGCCGACCAAGGTCGCCTTGGGGCCTAGCGTGATGTAGCGCTTGTCCCATGACAGCTTAATGCCGAGCGTTTCCTGGCCTTTCCATGAGCCTTTTACGACGGTGCCGATGTCGCGCATGGTGGCGGCATCCGAGCCCGACGTGGGACCGGTCAGCGAGAAGCAGGGCACGTCGAGGCCCTTGGCGAGACGGGGCAGGACGTGGTGCTTCTGTTCGTCGGTGCCGTATTTTTCGATCAGTTCGCCGGGGCCCAACGAGTTCGGCACCATCACGATCGTGCATACATCGGGCGAGCGGGAGGCCACCTTGCCGAGAATCATAGACTGCGCCTGGCCGGAGAAACCGAGGCCGCCATGCGCCTTGGAAATGAGCATTCCCAGGAAGCCGCTTTTCTTGATGAAGTCCCAGATCGGCTCGGGCACTTCGCGGTCATCGTGGCGGATCTGCCAGTCGTTGACCATTTTGCACAACTCTTCGGCCGGGCCGTCCATGAAGGCGCGCTCTTCGGCTGACAGCGTGATCGGCGGCACGGCGCGCAGCTTCTCCCAGTCAGGCGTTCCGGAGAACAGTTCGGCATCGAAGCCGATCGTGCCGGCGTCCAGCGCCTGCTGCTCGGTGTCGGACACCTTGGGCAGGATCTTGCGGACGGCCGCGAAGGCCGGAACAACCAGAAGGGCGCGGCGCACCGGCGGGAGCGCGTATGCAATCAGCGCCAGCACCGGCAGCAGGGCTACGAGCGTGCCGATCGTGATGTCCGGCATGAGGCCGTCGCCATCCAGCAGCCCCGCCGCCCACACCCACCACGTGCCGAGCGCCAACGTCGCGTAGGTCCAAAGGCCCGCCCGGCGCATGCTGAGCGCATAGGCCGCCGCGAGAGCGATGAGAACAAAAAGGGTCTGCGCCATGATAGGCTCCAGGAGAACTGCAATCAGGAGATGAGTATACCCCATGCGCAGAGCAGGGGGATAGATTTTCGCGGAGATCGCTTAGCGCCGCTGATAGTTCAAGTTGACGCTTACGTCAACTTTGGCTGCGCGCCCGAGGGATGACGGCCGGATGCCGCGGCCGCGCGCCATCGCGCATGGCAGCTGTGGAAATGGGGCGCCGGGCCGTCGCGCGGCGCGGCCAGTCGGAGTAGGGGTGAGCAACCGCAGGAGAGGCGTCCCAATGCAGGCCTATCTCGATCTGATGCACCACGTGCGCGACCACGGCTCGCAAAAGACCGACCGCACCGGCACGGGGACGCGCAGCGTGTTCGGCCACCAGATGCGCTTTGATCTGGCGGCGGGCTTCCCGCTGGTGACGACCAAGAAGTTGCATCTCAAATCGATCGTGCACGAGTTGCTGTGGTTCCTGGCCGGCGACACCAACGTCGCGTACCTCAAGGCCCATGGGGTTTCCATCTGGGACGACTGGGCGCGCGCCGACGGCAGCCTCGGCCCGGTCTATGGCAAGCAGTGGCGGTCGTGGGCCACGCCGGACGGGCGCACGATCGATCAGATCAGCGAGGCCGTACACACGCTCAAGACCAACCCGGACAGCCGGCGCATCATCGTCTCGGCGTGGAACCCGGCGGACATCCCGGCCATGGCGCTGGCGCCGTGCCACTGCCTGTTCCAGTTCTACGTGGCCGACGGCAAGCTCTCGTGCCAACTCTACCAGCGCTCGGCGGACGTGTTTCTCGGCGTGCCGTTCAACATCGCCAGCTACGCGCTGCTGACGGTGATGATGGCCAAGGTGACGGGGCTGCAGCCCGGCGACTTCGTGCACACGTTCGGCGACGCGCACCTTTATCTGAACCACCTGCAGCAGGCCGATTTGCAGCTGTCACGGGCGCCGCGCGCGCTGCCGACGATGGAGATCGTCCGCGACGTGACGTCGATCTTCGATTTCAAGTTCGAGGACTTCAAGCTCAGCGGTTATGAACCGCATCCCCACATCAAGGCGCCGGTGGCGGTGTGAAGGGGGCGGTCTGATGCGGCCGCTAAACTTTTCTTACGACAAACGCAATGGGAGCATCGTCGGCCGTGAACTCGGCGCGGGCGTAGTCAAGATCCACAGTCGAAAGTGGTCCTGAACCGTCATCGATGCATTCGCGCCGCAGGCATTGCGGATGGTCCGTTTGTTGCCCTGTCGCGGCTGCAGATGTCTACCGTTCGACACGCAGCCAGTCGCGCGAATTGCCCGATTAGGCCGGAACGTAGGTCAACTTGATGGCGTCCTCGCCGATCCGATCGCTGGCAACCAAGCGGAGTGGCGGTCGAGCACCAGCGAAGAATGGCTTGCCGCGGCCAAGGACGAAAGGGCGGAAGTAGAGGTGATATTCATCAATCAAACCGAGGCTGCTCAGGCTCGCCGCCAAGTTTGGTCCACTCACGTCAATCTCGCCATCGCGTTCAGCCTTCAGCGAGCGTATCAATGCTCCAACGTCATTCGCGACAAGGGTCGCGTTAGGGCCAACCGATTTCAGCGAACGCGATGCCACCCACTTCGGCTGGCTCCGCCACGCAGCAGCGAACTCGCGTTCATCCGGGCCCCAGTCAGGCTGGTCGTCGTCCCAATAGCGCATGACCTCGTACATGCCGCGGCCATACACGCTGCCAGTCAGACCGCGCACCAGCTCTATCCAGTGCCGAAAAAGTTCACGGCCCGGCGCAAACGCTTGATGATCGACGTAGCCGTCCAGCGACACGTTCATTCCAAAAACAAGCTTGGCCATCGCAAAATTGTATCAAACGGCAGACCATGTGCAAAGAGCCCGACGACAGGAGCCCGACGACAGGAGCCCGACGACACGCGCTGCGTGGCCCTTCCGGCGCGGGCTGTGTTCGTTCTTTTTTGA
>JANYHP010000376.1 GCA_025359005.1 Hyphomicrobiaceae bacterium
GCTTGCGGCCCTGCCCACCCCCCTGTTGGCGCAGCAGTATGGCCAGCCCTACTCAGACCCCTATCGCTCCGGCCCGACGCGGCCGCTCGACGGCAGCCGCCGCACGGGCGTGTACTCCGCGACACCGGCGCCGAGCTACGAAGCCACCCGCAGCAATCTTGGCCCGAGCGAACCTGGTTACGATGCGCCATCGATCTGGCGCGGGGTCTATGCGGGCGTGCACGGCGCGCAGCGCTGGTCGAACACGACAGCGGTCGACAGCGGCTTGCCGCGGCTCAGCACCTCCGGGCTCCAGCTTGGCGGACACATCGGCGGCAACACGCAGATCGGCAACTTCGTTGTCGGCGCGGAGGCCGACCTGACGTTCGGCAACGCCAGCGGCGCGACGGCGACGAGCGCAGGCAACAGCATGACCGTGCACGACAGCTGGACGTCGACATTCCGCGGCCGCGCCGGCTACGCGTTCGGACCGGCACTGCTGTACGCGACGGGCGGCGTCGCGGTCGCCGGGCAGGACCTGACATTCAGGACGACGTCGGTCGCGTCGACGTTGACCGATACGCGGTTCGGGCTCGTCTTCGGCGCGGGCGTGGAATTGAAACTCGCACAGCAGGTCAGCGCCCGCATCGAGGGTCTGCGTACGACGTATCGCGATCAATCGCTGGCGTCTGTCGGCATCGGACAGACCACACGGCAGGACAGCACCGTCATCCGCGCCGGGATCTCGTATCATTTCAATTGACCGGGCTTGGCGGTTGGGGGCTGCGAAGGCTTGCCCCAATCGACCCGCCGGCACAGCACCAGTTTCGTTTCGGCACCCGCCGCAAACGAGGGGCGTGGCATCCGCGAGGGTGCCGCGCTTCTTTCATTCGGGCACCGAGCACTTGGTTCGCTTCGCGCCGCGACTATCAAGATCGTTGCCGCGTGTTGCAAGCAAAGTGATGCAAATGACCTAGAAAAAGCCGCGCCCTTGCCGAAAAGTCGTCACGATCGGGGCCGTTAATGCATCCATCGACGCTGGTTGTGACGAACGAGACAGACCGAACCAGCCGAGAGGCGGCGCCAAGAATACTGCTGGCGATTGAAAGAATTCGAACCCGGCGGGATGCCATTGGCATCCCTCTGGATGGGACGGTGGCGGAACCCCGCTTCGCTGCCGTCCCTGACTTTAAGTTTTGCACTGACCTGGTGGAGAGACCGGACGTGCGAACGAGAATGCCGGCCCTGCAATGCGTGTCACGCGTTGCGAGTGTGCGTCGTGGAACGCGCCTGGGCCGAACTGAGGTTCCGTTGCCGGTGGGTGGCTGCTCTCCGCACCGCCACACACCTCCCTCCCCGACGCGGGGGGTGGCCATCTCCGGCAACGGACTCTTCTCGCGGGCGCTTCTGAAGCCCATGCGCGGTTTGCAGCGTCGATGCCCTGCTACAGCGGCGCGAGCGTGATCGTGAGCACATCCGCGTAACGGCCAGCCACCAGCGGCAATAGAGGTTGCTGCGGCGTGATCGTGACCTGCATAGAGCCGCTGGCCCCCAGGGTGGTCGAAATCCGACCCGGTGAACTCGACACGCCGGCCCCGGCGGTTGCTGTGGACAACGTCGTGGTCGCCCCGCCGAACGTCGTTTGGGCGACATAGGGGATCACGTTCGTGAACCCGGTACCCGGTGCTCCCTGGTTGACAATGCCGCCGTTTTGCGAACGCATCGTGATGTCGGTCGGTGCATTGCAGACGACTGCGCCGTAGCTGCGTTGGATCGGCGCCGCAGATACCACGCCGGTCGCGGAAACGGGCACGGTCACACCCAGAGGGTCTGCGGCGGCCGTTAGCCCGCCGATCGTGCACGTCGGATTGACCGCGGCATTGACGAACCAACTCGATGCGCCCGGCGCCTGTGTCGACGGGGCCGCCGCATCGAAGACCGCGACCACAACACCGGCGTCGCTATAGCCACCGGCGGCAAGGGTCTGTCCGGCCAGGGCCACGACCTGCGCCGTCACGGATGCGGAAACGCTGGTCGCACCGTTGGCGGCAAAGGCTGAGAATGAAATCGTCGCTGCCGGTGTGGACGTAAACAGCACGCTGGTGCCGGAGAGCGATTGCACATCGTAACGCAGTCTGTCGGTGCCGGCGCCACTCATCTGCGCGGGCGATGTGATGGAGCTGGCCGCGAGCTTGCCGGTGCACGTGGCACCCGTGCTGACAACGCCGAGCACGAGCGAGATTGTCATCACCTGAGCAACCGGCGCGGTCGATCCGGAATAGCGGCCGAGGCTGACGGTGGTGCCGGACACTGATTGCACGCTGGTGATCGTGCACGATGTTGCGGCCGCGGGCGTGATCGACCCCGCAAGCGTCGCCGCCAGACATGCACACAAGATCCAGAATGACGCGCGCTGCATGGCTCAATCCTTTTTCGCAATCGAGCCCGTGGGCGAGAGTGTGCCGGCTTTGAACAAGCCGTCGGTTCCGGCGGGAATGTCGAACGTATAGACAAGCGGGCCTGCGTCGCTTTCGAGACGCAATGACCAGCGCCCCGGGGCCAGGCCATCGGCGCCGAACCGGCCGGCCGCATTTGTGAAGACGACGACCTGCCGATTTGGATCTTGCACAGGGGAAGCGACGCCGCTCTGCAACGCAACGGGGCTGCCGGCGCCATCGACCAGCGTGCCGAAGGCGGTGACCGAATAGGCCGAGCCGACTTCCAGCGCATAGCCACCCTTGTAGGGGGCTTTCACATCGAAGCCACCGGCGCCGAGGCTGTAGCCGACGGGCAGGTCGGCAACGTCGACAGGGATGTTGGTGGAGGAATATGCGGGCAGATTGGTGACCAGCGCGGGGCCGAGCCGGTCAGTCTTGGCGATCACGGTGTCGCCGTTGCCGACGACAACCTCCTTGCCGGCCAGCGACGCATGCGGCCTGACGATGGCGAAGCCGCCGTTGCGGATGGGCGCGCCGACCGCCACCATGCCGTCGGCGAAGGCAATCGCAGTGCCGACGCGCAGGCTGGTGCGCTCATCCTCGTTGCCGGGCTTGACCGACGCATAGGCGACACCATCGACCGAGGTGGAGTGGCTCAAGCGCACATCGGCGCGGTTGCCAACGTAGCCGATCGCACCCCCGACGCCGAGCGCTCCGGTCTCGTTGGCGTGCTGCGCCATCACCGAGGTGTCCCAACGGCCGACGCCGGCGCCCGCGGTCTGCGTGGCTGCCAGCTGCGTATTGCGTGTGAGCGTATCGGTGCTGGCGCTGACGGTGCTGCGGTCGGTCGGCCGCACATAGAGCCGGACGGCGGCGCGGAAATCGGGCTTGGTGTTGTTGAAGTTGGCAGCGAAGCCGTTGAGGTAGGTTTCGTTCGAATAGCCGGCCAGGACCGAGCCGCTCATCCACGGTGTCAGCGGCTTGGCGAGCGTGAGATCCGCCCCGAAACGGTCGCCGCGCACGACATAGGGCGAATAGGACGTGGCGTCGGGATTGTCGAACTGATAGCGGGCGCTGAGCGTGGCGGTCAGATCCTCGGGCAGCGAGATCGAGTGCGAGCCGGTCAGGCGCAACTTGTAGAGCACCTGCGGGCGGTAGATCTTCGAGGCCAGTTCGAGCTGGTCGCCGGGCGTGCGGAACGCGGCATCGCGATAGTCGGCGGCGATGCGCACGCTTTCGCGCAGGCCGAAGGAGCCGCGGAAGCCGATCATGTCCCAACTGGCCGAACCGCCATAGCCCGTCTTGCCGTCGGTCGACGAGACTGCAGGCTGCATCCCAATGACGCCGGCGGGCGTCTGGAGAAAGAGGCCGAGCGAGCCGGTGGCGACGTGCATGTCGGCCTGGGCGCTGGCCTCGACGGTGACTTGATCGGTGATGCCATGGCGGAGCAGCGCCGAGCCGACATTGGTTTTCGCATCGTACTTGCGTTCCTCGTCGAGCAGGTAGGAGGCGGTGCCGCCAGACAGCGACCACTCGGTCTTGCCCGCACCGAGCAGCGCTGCATCGTAGAAGGTTGAGAACTTGAGGGTCTTGCGGTCGCCGGTATCGTCGGTGATGCCGAGTTCGACGTCGTTGGCGCCGCTGGCGAACGGCAGGTCGCGCAGGTTGTAGACGCCGGGCCGCAACTGGAAATGCTGGATGACCGCGCCGTTGACGATGACGTCCACTTCAGACTGGCGGTCGATGCGAAAGGTGCCGCGGCCGACCGACCGGATGCTTTCGCCGGGCGCCAGTTTGCGCGCGCTCTTCTCAAGACTGACGCCCAGTGTATCGATCGGCCGCACATAGGCGCTGGTGGTGGTCTCGACATCACCCACCTGCAAGCGAAGTTGATCGGCGGGCATGTCGTAGGTCGCGCGTGAGCCGCGCCGCTTGAAGCCCTGCGTATGGTCATAGCTGCACAGGCTGCCGAATGTGCAGCGGTTCTGGTCGACCGCGCCGGCGTAGGTCGCCTCGCTTTCGAGCACCACACCGCGCAGGCGAACGGCGCCCTGCAGGTCGAGGTGGCCGCCGGTCTGGTCGGTTTGACCCGGACGGGTTTTCCAGCGCTCGTCGACGCCGCCGATGACGTTGAGATAGCCGGAGACCTTGGCCGCGTCCGCCGTCGGCTGCGCATTGAACGAACCACGCAGGCCGACGCTCAAGTCACCTTCGGCGCGCTGCGCGGCGACCGGATCGAACACCAGTTCGAGGCTTGCGGCATTGAACGACAGACCGAGCCCGGCCTGCGCGATCGCAGCCAAGGCAATCCGATCGTCGGTGTGCGGCAGGGCTGCGAGCTGCGCCCGCGCCTCCGGCGCCAACATAGGTCCGATCTTTTCGAGCGCCGCCTGCCGCTGGATGTAGACCGTGTCGTCAGGTTCGACCCGCAGGGCGATTTCGCCGATTTCGCGGGTACCGTCCTTGAGCGGGACCGGCAGCGTCAAAGCGCGGCCAGTGGCATTGAGGCGGCTCGATATGGCTTTCTGATATTCGACCGGTGGCGCGGGGTCGGGCGGAGCGCTCTGCGCATAGGCCGAAAGCGCCACTGCCTGAGGCAGTAGCGCTGCGAGAATTACGGCACGCCGCAATCCTCGAGCCCGAAATGTCGCTCGCCGCTCCAAATGCTCTTTGCCTACAGGTGCTGATCAGGCACCGGTTTCGTCATGACGCAAAAAGCAACCTGAAGACTTGCAATTCCATAACCTGCGCGTGGCTGTTACTGGCGCTTGACTCCATATTCGATGCTGGCCTGAACGCTCGACACGTTTTGCGGCACGGCGACGGGGAGCACGAACCGGCGGCGCTGACCGGGCGGCACGAGGCCGATACCAATCTTGGCGCCGATTACGTCCGGACCGAGCGTCTCCTGCCAACTGCCGGCCTGCAAATGCAGCGTCGCTTTGGGCAACAGGGCATGCGTCTTGGTGGGGTTCTCGACCGTGACGGTCGCCTGGCGCTTGCCGGTCTTCTTGTCGATGTCCACGCCGGCAGACACAACTGTGAGATCGGCGGCGCTTTTGGGCGGCGCGATGTTGATCATGGCGCCCATGCTGGAAATCATCTGCACGCCGCTGACGTTGCCGGGCATCTTCACCGCCACCTGATTGGCGAACAGCATGAAACTTCTGCTCTCGGCCAGCAGCGGCTCGCCGACCCACTGCACCCGAAAGACTTGGCTGCCGCCGGGCGGGATCATGGCTTGTGGCGGCAGCACGAGGAAGTCGTTCTGCGCGTCATCGTGATATTTGCGGGTGCCGTTCTCGTCTTGCGTCAAGCGCTTGATGGCGACATCGACGGGCAACGGTGCATTGCTGGTGTTCGTCACCGTCAGAGTGCCACGGCTGCCTCCGCCGGTCGATTGCATTTCCAGTTGCACGGGAGAGATGCTCATGGCGCGTGCGCTGCCCGGGCCTGCCATGACGGCAGCCATTGATGCGACGGCGGCGAAAGCAAGTCTCAAGGCGTGCATGGGGACCTCTCGAGGGGTTCTTGAGAAATCCCGCGCGGCACGGGTGGCCGCACGGGACATGGCGTGAGCTGGTTACTGCGGCGTCAGCGTGACGGTCAGAGTGTCGGCGTAGGTGCCGGGCGACAGGTTGGTGAAAGCGGGCATGGTGATGCCGACCGTCATCGCGCCGTTGAAGGCAGCAGGCGTTGCGTTCGTCGCGCTGCGGCCGGGGGTGGTCCCCAGGGTCGCGAGCACCGTCGAGGTAAGGCCCTGCCTCACCGTCGCCGTGTAGGTCATGATGTTGGTGCCGACGCCGGGCGTGTTGGCCTTGATGCCGTCATTGGCGGACGTGACCGAGATCGCGTTCGGCGTCGTGCAGGCGACGGTGTAGCTGCCGCTGCTGGTCAGCGCCAGGGTCTGTGCCGAAGCGCTGGTGCCGCTGGTGACGACGGTGCCGGTCATGGCAGTGTCTAACGCGCTGCCGTTGATCGTGCAGAGCGCGTTGACGAAGGCGTTGAGGCCGATGGTCGCGGTGGCGGACTGGGCGAAGGCGTTGGAGGTGGTGAAGATGGACAGGCCGGCGACGGCCAGGCTTGCGAGAACTGACTTGCTCATAGGAACTTCCTCAACTGACAAACTTGGGACACGGCACATTTCGTGTGCCACCGAACGCACAGAACTCGTGGAACGCGGATACAAACTTCCAAAGTATCGCTGCTGCGGGCCGGCAATGGCCCAACTGCAGGACGCGTGATTTCGAGTGAGACGGATCGGGGTGCCACCAGTCATCACGACTGCAATGGCTGAATTTTTAGGCCCAAGGCCTGAAGAAATTCTTAAAAGTTGCGCCAAACCAGGACGATGCTTGCGCAAGGACTGCCAAAATGATTCGTGCCCGTTGCGAATTAAACGTGCACAGGACGTGCAAACAAAAGATGACCGGGCCTGGGACAGGGCGGCTCATGCCCTGGGCGACAGGGAGGCTCGCTTGCGTCTTGACGCTTGGGTGGGCGCCCGATTGGCACCCAACCCAGCCTACGACGCTCGCGCCACGCCTGCGGCCACCCGTCGGCGCCGCGAACCGTCAGACCAGGAATGATTTCGGGAACCAGTCGGCGCGCGCGGGATTGCCGAAGAACAGGCGTTTGACGCCGGTGGTGTCGAACGGCACCCATTGGCCCTCCGGCTGTGCCAGCCGGTCGGCGAGCGCATAGAGTACGAGCGGGTTGACGCCGAGCCCGACGTGGCTGGCCTCCACTTCGATGTTCTCGCTTTGCCCGCCCGGCGCACGGTCGGGCGCCTGCACGCTGCATTGCCAGGCGACGATGCCGTCGGTGCGGCTGTAGATCGACGTGGTCGGCACGGGCGGCGCGGTGGCCAGATCGTAGTGGCTGACGCGGTCGTCCACCTTCTCGCCGCTGGCGAGTTCGTAGACCTGCCAGGCGTTGGTGGCCTTGGGCGGTCCGGCGAAGGGCGTGCCAAGCGTGATCACCTGCCGCACGTCGGCTGCTGCCAGCTTCGCCGTCTCGCGGGCGTAGATGCCGCCGAGACTCCAGCCGATCAGGCTGACCTTGCGCCCGGTCTCGGCGCGCGTCTGGCGGACCTTGTCGAGGCAGGCTTCCAGCACGCCGTTGCCGGGGCCGAGATTGCGCCCCTGCTCCCACGCGCGGGCATCATAGCCGCGATCGCGCAGATAGCGCCGCAGCGGCGCCGTCGACAGATCGGATGCGGCGAGCCCGGGAAACACGATCACGCTGTGCCCGTCGCCGCGCGGCATCGTGTTGAGGAACGGCAACGCCAGCAGGCTCGACCACAACTCCCACGGCATCCGCGCTTCGAGCGCGAGCCGCAGCGCACCGGGGGCGCGCAACTTGGGATCGCGGGGCACATGACTGTGGGCGGACGCAGCTGAAATGTGGTCTTGCATGAACACCTCCGAACGGACGCCACGCTCAGCGCCGGCACACCGCTACGATACACGATTTTAGACTCTACGAGCGCTCACCCACCGCTCAGCGGCGAGACTTGGACTTGGCCTTCGCGGCCGACACGGAAATATCCGGCATCGGCACTTTCTTGACCGGCTCGCTTTTGATGATGGCGGCCTGCTTGGTCTTGGCTTTGATAGCGACCTTGGGGGAAACCTTGGCCGCAACCTTGGTGACCGGCTTGGCGACCGGCTTGGCCACGACCCTGCTGGCGGCCTTCAGCACGGCCGTCAGCGGCTTCCTCGCCACCACGGCCACTTTCGCATGTCCCTTGCCGACCGGTTCCGAGGTCAGCGTCGTGACCGGCGTCAGGGGCTGCCGCAACGGCTCGGCGTGCGGCGCTGGCAACGCCGCGAGCGTCTTGGCCAGTGCCGGCGCTGCGACCGTTGCGGGCGCCTGTTGCACCGGAGCCGCGGCCTTCGCCGTCGCGTTGGCCGTCGCGTTGGCCGACTGTGGCGAGGCGTCGATCAGCTTGTGTAATTCGGCGTGGGCCGCGACGATGCCATCGGCGATATCGTCAACGTCGGGCACGGCGCGACGGCAAGCCGTCAGCCCGTAGTCGAGCTGACCGTTGTAGCTCTGCACCGTGATGTTGAGCGCGCAGCCGTGCGAGGGGATCGACACGGGGAAATACGTCGTCACCTTGGCGCCGGCGATATACAGCGCCACCGGCACGCCCGGCACGTTGGAGATCGCCACGTTGGCCAGCGGCGGCAGCTGGTCCGTCACCTTCGAACGCCCAAACAGGGTGGCCAGCGACGTCATGATCCAGGGCGCGCCGAAGGAGGGGAAATCGGTCGGGATGGCGGCCTTGAACGACCCCGTCAGTTCCTTGCTGGCGGCCGTGGACTTGTTGATCGCCTTCAGGCGCTCCAACGGGTCTTTGATGTCGGTGGCCAGCGACGCCAGCATCATCGTCACCTGGTTGTTGGGATCGGTGTTGCCGGCTTCGCGCAGGCTGACCGGCACCGCCGCGGTCATCGGCTTGTCGAGGGTGACGTTGTTGTCGATCATGTAGCGCCGGAGTGCGCCCGCGCACGCCGCCATAACGAGATCGTTGAGCGACACGCCTGCCTTTTTCGCGTCCGCCTTCGCCTCCGCGAGCGATACCGTCCGCGCCGCGAACGAGCGCTGGTTGGTGATCGAGACGTTGAGCGGCGTCTTGGGGCCGAAGCCGAACCCCGACGGCAGATTGAGGCCGGCAGTGGCATCCGCCAGGGTCGGCATCTTCATGGGGTTCTGGGCGCCTGGCGTCATCATGTTGGGCAGCATCGACGGCAACGAGAACACCGGCAAGCGCGTCAAGTTGGTCATGGCCGGGATCGCGACGCTGGCCAGCGCGCTCATGGCGTTGGGCAGCGTGGTGATCAGCTTGATGTACTGCTGCATGGTGTTCTGCATGGCGGCGGTGGCCAGCTCGGCGACCCCCAGCTGATACTGGTTAGACTTCTGCTTGGCGCGCGGCGGCTTGACCACGCGCGGCTCGGGCGTGATGTCGAACAGCGCTTTGGCCAATGCGACACCGGCCTGACCATCGACGGCTGCGTGATGGACTTTGGTGTAGATCGCCATCTGGCCCGTTGCGAGCCCCTCGATGACGAACATCTCCCACAGCGGGCGCGAGCGATCGAGCAGCGAGGAATGGAGCCGGCCCACGTAGGCTTCGAGTTGCTTGAGCGTGCCGGGCTTGGAGAGAACCAGCCGGCGGATGTGATATTCGAGGTCGATATCGTCGTCGTCCACCCAGACGGGGTTCGACATCTCGAACGGCATCTGCGCGAGCTTGCGCTCAAACACCGGCGCCAGATGCAGGCGCGAGCCGACGTGGGCCACCACGTCTTCGTAGTAGTCGCCCTTGTATCCTGCAGGCAGGTCGATGATGTGCTGGCTGCCGACGTGCATCGGCATCTCCGGCGTTTCAAGATGCAGGAACGTAGCATCAACGCCGCTGAGATGGATCATGA
>JANYHP010000405.1 GCA_025359005.1 Hyphomicrobiaceae bacterium
TCTATTGGAACAACCATCATCACATGCTCGAAACCGTACGGCTCGTGAACGGGCCGACCTTGTGGGCGAACATGGCGCTGCTGTTCTGGCTGTCGCTCGTGCCCTTCACAACGGCGTGGATGGGCGAGACGCATTTCGCGGCGTTGCCGATGGCGGTATACGGCCTTTTTCTGCTTATGTCGGCTGCGAGTTTTACGATCCTGCAGCGGACGCTGATCGCGGCGCATCCGTCCAACGCGCTGCTCAAGCACGCGGTGGGCGCCGATATCAAAGGTAAGATCTCGCTGGTTCTCTATGTCATTGGAACCGCCGCGGCGGCGATCCAGCCGCTGGCCTCGCTGGCGGTTTTCATCATCGTCGCGCTGATCTGGCTGGTGCCCGACAAGCGTATCGAAGCGGCCGTTGCGACGGCCGAGAATGGCAGCACACCGGCGGGTGGCTGAGGACTTGGGTGTCAGAATTTGGGGGTGACCGCCTGTGCCTGACCCCAGGCCCTATCTGTCGGTGACCTGGAAGCCCTGCCAATAAGGATCGCGGTCGTCGACGAAGATGGTGTTGTAACCGGTCAGCCGCGCCCAGCCTTCGATCGAGGGGATGATCGCATCATAGCTGCCGACCTTCGCGCGCGCCTCGATGCGGCCGATGAATTCCGAGCCGATGATGCTCTCGTGCACGAACGTGTCACCCTCTTTCAATTTGCCGAGGGCGGCCCATTGCGCCATGCGCGCGCTGGTGCCGGTGCCGCAGGGCGAGCGGTCGATGGCTTTGTCGCCATAGAACACGGCGTTACGGGCGGTGGACGTCGGCTTCAAGGTGGCGCCGGTGAACATGACGTGGGAAAGGCCGTTGATGGCGGGCTTTTCGGGGTGCTGGAATGTGAATTTCTCGCCGAAAATTTTGCGCACGCGCGGCGCCAGCGTCAACACGTCGGACGGCTGGATGTGTTCGAGGCCGCGGAAATTCTGCTGCGGATCGACGATCGCATAGAAATTGCCGCCGTAGGCCACATCGAGCGTGATCGCGCCGAGGCCGGGCACGTCTGCTTCGAGCCCCCGGGCGTGCAGATAAGACGGCACATTGGTGATGCGGACCCAGTCCACGTAGGGGCCGGTCTGTCCGTAAACGGCTTTCACGACGCCGGCGGGAGTGTCCAGCATCAAGGTGCCGGGCGTCCTCGGCTGCACGAGGCCGCGTTCCAATGCCATCGTCACTGTGCCGATGGTGCCGTGGCCGCACATGGGAAGGCAGCCCGAGGTTTCGATGAAGAGGATGGCGACGTCGCAATCGGGGCGCGTCGGCGGCATCAGGATGGAACCCGACATCATGTCGTGTCCGCGTGGCTCAAACATCAGCGCCTGCCGCACCCAGTCGAATTCGGCGAGGAAATGCGCGCGCTTCTCGATCATCGTCGCGCCGGTAAGGGCGGGCGCGCCGCCTGCCACGATACGCACCGGGTTGCCGCAGGTGTGTCCGTCGATACAGAAAAAGGTGTGGGTGGTCATTGCCGGTTCCGAGTGAGGTCGCGTTGGCCTATGCGCCGCGCGACGGTGCCTGAACCGCCGCGGAGTGACAACAGCCGATTAGCGCGCTGTTATTCGTATCGACGGTAAACCCAGCCGTGTGTCAGAACATTTTCGCTTGCGAGGGGGCCGGTCTCGACGTGGCAGTGTTCGCGCAAAAGGCGATCGGGGAAGTCGGCGATGATTTCGGTGGCGGCGATAGACAGCGCTTCGGCCGCTGCGTCGTCGAGGGCGCGGGCTGCGATCACCGTGACGTCGATCGTGTGGCCGTCGTCGGTGATCGCGATGAGGCGCACGTCACCGGGTATGGCGCCGAGCAGGGCGCGTTGGGCGGACAGGCGCAGCGCCGTGGATTGAGTGTGGCTCATGCGGTTGCAGTGCTCGCGGAGGGTTTTACGGCAGCACGACGTCGCCGGCGTATTCGTCTTCGGCGGGGCCGGTCATCAGGATGCGATCGGCGGCGGTCCATTCGATATGCAGCGGACCGCCGGGCAAATGTACGGTGACGGCGCGGTCGGTGAGGTTTTTGCGCGCTGCGCTGACGGCTGCGGCACAGGCTGCGGTGCCGCAGGCGCGCGTGAGGCCGGCGCCGCGTTCCCAGACTTGCAGGCGGACCGACGTGCGGCTCTCGACGACGGCGAGGGAGATGTTGGCGCGCTCGGGGAACAGGCGATGATATTCGAGCATGGGGCCGACACGACCGAGGTCGACGACGTCGAGGCGGTCGACCCAGAAGATCGCGTGCGGATTGCCGACGTTGACGACGGAGGGCGAATGGATAAGCGGCGCGTCGATGGGGCCGACCTGCAACTCGATGGCGCGCGTGTCGTGGAACGGTTCGACCAGCGGGATCTCGTTCCACTTGAAGCGCGGCGTGCCCATGTCGACGGTGATGTGGCCGATGTCGGTAACCGTGACGGGCAGCACGCCGGCCAGGGTTTCAAACTTGAATTCTGTTCTTCCCGTCTGCTGCGACGCGAGCCAGCCGATGCAGCGGGTGCCGTTGCCGCAGGCGGCGGATTCGGAGCCGTCGGTGTTATAGATGCGGACGAAGGCTTCGGTGCCCGGCGTGCGCGGCGCGTGCAATACCATCAACTGGTCGAAGTGAGAGCGGGGCTGGGACGCTATTGCCGCCGCTTCCACATGGGTGATGACGCGGTTCGACGCGCGCAGGTCGACTACCACGATCTCGTTGCCGAGGCCGTTCATTTTGCGAAAGGGAAGCGTGGTGCTCATGCTCGCCGATATAGGCGCGTTCGGGGGAAAGGAAAAGGTGCGGCCTTTTCAGCGACAGTTCGCAACGCTCAGCCGCCGTCGAGCCACGCCGTGAGGTGCCCGAAGCGCCGCGCTTTCAGCGCCGTTGGATTACAATAGACGAACAGTGCGCCGAGATCGGCCCACATCCAGCCCATCGCGTCGTCCGAGCCGATCTGGAACAGCAGGTCGCCGTCGTCTGGCGTTCCCCAGCCCTGCACAGCGTCGCGCGGGCCGCCACAGCGGTGCGGGACGGAATTGATATGGCGCAGCTTTGCTTCCAACTCGGTGAGCAGCTTCGACGGGATCGATGCCCGCGCCGCCGCGGAACGCGCATAGGTGTCCAGAAGGTTCTCGACCGGAGTATCGCCAAGGTGACGCAAAGCGTAGTCGAGCAGCGATTGCTCCGTGTTGCGCAGGTCGAGATCAGAATGTGTCTTAAACCAGTATTTGGTTTTCTCCGACTTCATCCTTGCCTTTAAGGTGCTCCACTCTGCGTCAGGCATGTCGGCATCGAGTGGATGTTGCCGGATCTGCGCGCCCATCGTCTGGAACTCGACGCGCATATTTTCCACCCAACGTGCATGCCGCTGGGCGTCGCGCTTGATATGTTCGGCGAGTATTTTTTCCCCTTCCGATCCCGAATAAGGAGCAAGTTCCGCGCAGTTCCTCTCACCAATCGGAAGCCAGTAACGCCGCTCCTTCATAATACCCTGCGCATAGGCGATGGAATACTCCTTCGTGAGCTGCAGCTCCATTTCATGAATTGCGCTCATTTCTTTAGCCAGCGCCGCTGCAGCTTCGGCCTTGGCCTTTGCGAGCCAGCCGGCCCCCCAATCAGAGGGAATTGCCGCCAGTTGCTGGAGGGCCGAGCAGTGCGTCGTGGGTTTTTCTGTAAACAATGCCGGAACATCATGGACCGTGAATTCGTCTACCAACTTTTCGAGCATATGCTGCACAGCACGCCAAGTCCGCGGCCGCGGCTCGACCTCGGACAGCATTTGCCCGATGTGGGTGTCGTCGACGGGGGCGCCGTAAAGGTCTTCGCCCGTCACTGGCAACGGCAGCCATTCCGCTGGCAGTGGGGCGCTATAAAACTCCTGGTCCTCAGCTTCACCCTCGATATGCACCGGCACCCAATCCGCCCGGGTCACCGGTGGCGGCGGGGGTGGCACGTCTTGTATGACGATATCGACAGGCCAGCGCCGGAAAATCCTCGGTGGCTCATCGGAACCAGCATTTCCGTCCTCTGCGGATGTTTTGAAACGGTTGAGAATAGACCGGAGCATCGTCGCGCCCGGCGGGCGTCGTTCCGGCCCGAGCCGGTTGATATGAAGCACCTGCACAAAGCTATCGTCGGTGTCGCCGTCGCCCAATTGCCTGTACTCGGCAAACAACAGCAACCAGCCCTCACGTGGCCCGCGGCCGCCCCAAAGTTGCTTCGGCAGATCGGCACAACAAATCTGCGCAATGAAGTTGAGCGCCGCGCCGTTCGTCGCCGCGCGCGGCCAAGCGATTATCCCCGGCATCTGCGGCAGGCCGCCGAACCAGGAGCGCGCGGTCTCTTCAAAGCGGATCGGCACCTGTCGACGCAGAACGACCGACTGTTCGGCCTTGTTCCCGTTGTCCAGCAATCTGTACGCAACAACAGTCATTGTACAACAACAGTCCTGGCCAGCGGCTCTCAGGTTTAGGTCGGCTCTGGCATTTCTACCAACGCGCCGAAAAGAAACCTTTAACGATCGCTGCTGGCCTATTGTTTGTCGCATTTTCTGCACCAAATCGGCACCCGCTTTGGTGGACAATGCTCTGGCCGGTTGTGTCGCTCACCCCTTCAGATAATCGTGCACGACTTCGCCGAGCCCCAACGTGAGATCGGCGAGGATGTGCACGGCAGAGAGCACTTCGCGGACGGGGAGTTCGGCGACGGGGGCTAACGCATGATCGCCGAGTTCGAGGCCGGCAGGGCCAGACCAGGCGCCCTTCACGGTGATGTCTTCGAGGCGATAGCGGACGAGTTCGCAGATGCGCGGCGTGCAATCGACGTGGGGGATGATCTTGAGCAAAAAGCCCGGGACTTCGAGCGCGGCCTTGATGGTCGCTGTGTCCAGCGTCTTGTGCTTGTAGCCCATCGTGCCAGTGGCGACGCGGACGCTGCCGTAGTCGAGCGTGCCGACGAGGGTGTCCTTCTCGGCCCTGAGGCTCGGCTCGGCGAGCTTCTTGGGGAAGCCCCAGATCTCGCGGCCACCGGCAATGGGCGCGTCGTCGTTGAGGTACATCGAATGCACGAAGCCGCCGGGCTTGCCCTCGAATTCGACCGGGATGACCTGGCCGCTTTCGGTGTAGTCGCCGAAGCCGGTTGAATCGGGCATGCGGATGAACTCGTATTTGACGATCGGGTCCTTGACGGTGAGCGGCTCGGGCACGACGGCGCGCAGTGCATCCGGGTCGGTGCGGTAGGTGATGATCAGGTACTCGCGGTTGACGAAGCGGTAGGGGCCCGGCGGATAGGAGGGGTTCGTCAGCGGCATGGCGAAGGCTGTTTTGCGGACATCGGCGATCTTCATCGGGCGCGGCTCCATGGCTGGTAACGCGAAACGCTTAGCACGGTCGATTGCGATCAGCCCTGTGTCAAAGCCAGCGCAAACATGCCTGCCTGGACATGCAATTGCCCCAAAATGGCGGAACACGCGGGCGTCAGACGCTATGCCCCTGCAGCAATTCTCTATGTGAAATTACGCACCTCTTTCAGCGGCGGGTTGGTCGCGACCTGTAGGGTGCAAGTGCCCACTTCGGGCGTATTGCACCGGGACGAGCGACCTTTCAGCGTTGGTCAACGTGTCCGACACTCGGCGCAATACGGCCGAAGTGGCCTATTGCGCCCTACAACCGAGGCTTCCTCCGGCCACAGTGAGAACTGCTGATGCCCCCGTGTCGCTCTTGTGCACGCAACACGAATCGCGCCATCGGGGGCAGCCGCTGCGTGGATTGACCCCGTGAAAGCCAGGGAATGACCGTGATGACCCCAACGCGTGAGGCGCCGCTGTATCTCCAGTCGATCGCCGGGTGCCTGCAGCCGGCCATCGGTTCGCATGGGCTCGATGCGGAGACGCTCGACCGGGCGCTGGCGCGACTTGAAGGACCACTGCGGGCGCTGAAATCAGATGCCGGGACGGGCCGACTGCCGCTGCTGCGCTTGCCTGCCGACACGACCGACATCGAGGCTGCCGAGCAGGCGCTCGCGCGGCTGCTGCCGGGGGCTGCGACCGTGGTGTTCTTCGGCACCGGGGGGTCGGGCCTCGGCGGGCAGACGCTGGCGCAGCTGGCGGGCTGGAATATTCCTGGCCTGGGTGGCCTCAAGCGCGGCGGCCCCAAGCATCCGCGGACGCGGTTTTACGACAATCTCGATGGCGCGACGCTGGCTGGCGCGCTGGCCACGCTGGATCTCGCGACAACACGCTTCGTGCTGGTTTCCAAGTCCGGTGGTACGGTCGAAACACTCGCGCAAGCGGTGGCGGCGTTGAGCGCGGTGAAAGCTGCGGGGCTGGCTGCGAAAATCCCAACGCTGTTTCTCGGTGTGACCGAGCCAGCCAAAGCTGGCACAGCCAACGGCATGCGCGCGTTGCTGTCGGCACACGGCATTCCGATGCTGGACCACCATACCGGCATCGGTGGGCGGTTCTCGGTGCTCACCAACGTCGGGCTTCTGCCGGCACTGGTGCGCGGCCTCGACGTGCGCGCGCTCAGGCGGGGTGCGGGGCGAGTGGTTGCGGGGCTCACGACCGCTTCGCATCCGCGCGAATATCCGCCAGCGCTGGGCGCTGCGGTGGCGATCGCGCTCAGCGAGACGCACGGCGTTTCGACGCAGGTGATGATGCCCTACTCCGACCGGTTGGGTCGGTTCGCCAATTGGTTCGTGCAGTTGTGGGCGGAAAGCCTCGGCAAGACTGGTAAGGGCACGACGCCGGTGCCGTGCCTCGGCCCCGTGGACCAGCACAGCCAGCTGCAGCTGTTTATGGATGGCCCGCGCGCGCATCTGATCAGCATCATTCGTGTCGCGCCGGACGCGTCCGAGCCCAAGCTCGATGCCGAACTCGCAAACCTTGCCGGTATCGGTTTCATGGGGGGGCGCAGCATCGGCGACCTGGTTGCGGCGCAAGGCCACGCGGTGCCCGAGGCGCTGACGCGCGCGGGGCGCCCGGTGCGGTTGATCGACATTCCTGCCTTGGAAGAAGAGGCGATGGGCGCGCTGCTCATGCACTTCATGATCGAGACGATCCTTGCCGCGGCGTTGCTGGGTATCGATGCGTTCGACCAGCCGGCGGTGGAGCTTGCCAAACAGTTGACGCGCGCACGG
>JANYHP010000518.1 GCA_025359005.1 Hyphomicrobiaceae bacterium
CTTCGAACCATTCGACGTGGGCTTAGCCTTCGATGGCGAGGATGTGGGTTCCTCGCCTGTCGAGGAGGAGGCGGATCAACGTCACACAATCCTACACCCAAACAGCGCCAGCGCCGGATCAACGGTCGCAATCGGAATGCCGAGATCGAGCGCTTGCGCGGCCAACAGTCGATCAAACGGGTCGCGACGGACGAGATCAAGCGAACCAGCGCGCTCGGCTTGGGCGAGAGTGAGCGGGAGTTCGACAAAGCCTGCGTCCCTGACAGCCCGAGACAGGTTCGGCACTAAAGTCGCGGCACCTGGACATTTGCCAAGCTTCACCTTGATAGCAATTTCCCAGCCCGTAACAGCGCTCGCATAGACCGGCTGGGTCCTGTCGCGGATGGCGTTTCGTTGACGGTCCGAAAGCTTGTGCTGGTCGGTGATCCACCACACCAGAATGTGGGTGTCCAACAGCACGCTCACGGCGAGGTCTCACCGGAAAGCCAAGCCAGTTCCTGCTCCGACAGCGGCTCGAACATCATCTCGTCCGGAATTGAGATTTTGCCCCTCCACAGCCCTGGATTGCGCGGCGGAAAAGGTGGCTCGTTCGGCATAACCGCAACCTCGCGATTGAGCCGCACGGTGCCAACGGCTGCACCTGTGATCCGCACATCCTCTCCCGCCGCCGCACGGGCGACGAGTTCTTCCAAGTGCTCCTTGGCATAGGCGAGGGTAACGGTGTCCATGGCCAGCTCCTTCAGTGAAGGAGGGTAACACATCCGCCCGACTGCGTCAGTCTGCCCGTTGCTCGATTTCCGGCCATCCGGTTGCGAGTACCGTGCGGGCTGGGACGCTTATCCAGGCCACAGCATCGATATCGCCAGCCTGCGCCAGCCATTGGCCAGCCAATTCGTACCCTAACGTGTATCCGAGCCACCGCGGACGCCGACCGTCGCTGCCGTAAAACCAGGCCGCGTGGTCGAAATTCAGGGCCAGCAGTTCCTCAATGGTCGGATGGTGGGCGCGCAGTGTCGCCGCATTGCACGCACGTTCCCAAGGTTCCGGCGGGTTGCCAAACAGTCGGCGCGTGAATTGGCCGGCCAAGCCTTCGCTGACCAAGGCTTCGCCCAACGTCCGACCGTAACCTGGCCCGGCCGTCCGCAGACAATGGTGGACTTCGTGTGTCACTTGCCGCCTGATCGTGGCGTCCGCAACGCATCGATCGAAGTTTGCATTGTCGGGGTCGAACGTCAGCGCGAACAGGTTCTTGCGATACGCGTGCCCGACCATGCCGATTTCGGGAATACCTGCGCCAGCGACGCGCTGGATGAGGATGTCGATGGCATGCGTCTCGACGAGTGTCGAGACGGCCGCGCGGGCGGCCTCAATCTCGGATATGATTTGCGCGCGCCAACGGCCGAGATCACCTAATGCGGTCAACCAATGGCTTGTCCAGTTTGACATCGCAGACATATCTCGTCGCAAACCAGCAAGCGCGCCCTACCGCACGCACGTCACGCCGCAAACGGAACGATCTCGACTTCGACCTTGCGGCTGGCGGCGGCTTCGCCTTGTTCGAGAACGCGCTTTGATGTGGTGCTGTCGAGGTAATACTCTCCGCACTCTTGGCAGATTTGCGCGGGTACGTTGCGGATGACTGCGACCGTGCCCGCTTGCTCCAAGGTTACAGTGGTGTGTCCGGGTGCTGTCTCGCCGTGCTTGCAAATTGTGCAATTCATGATTTTTTCCTCGTCTTGAAATCAGCAGACCAGCGGGACGGCTCCGGCACGTAGACAGTTACGACGATGCATTCGTTAGAAGTTGGTATTTTCGCCGCCACGACGTGAACCGGCGTCGACTGGTTTATGCCGAGAAGCAAGAAACTTGGGTATGGATAATCGTTCGGATGGTCCTCGATCACCAATCCCGAGTTCAGAACGAGCTCAACATCGGCCGTGCTGACCTTGCGCTCAAACATCCGTCGGATGGCATGGGCGCTATAGGTGATCGAGGCGCAGTTCATGGTTTTGACTACCGCTCAAACCTTTTGAACTTGATGCGGTGGGGGTCGGTGGCGTGTTCGCCGAGACGGCGCTTCTTGTCTTCTTCGTAGTCGGCGAAGTTGCCTTCGAACCATTCGACGTGGCTGTCGCCTTCGAAGGCGAGAATGTGCGTGCACAGTCGATCGAGGAAGAAGCGGTCATGCGAAATGACCACCGCGCAGCCCGGGAAATCCTCCAGCGCGCTTTCCAGCGACGACAGCGTCTCGGTGTCGAGGTCGTTGGTCGGCTCGTCGAGCAGCAGCAGGTTGCCACCCTGCTTGAGCATTTTTGCGAGATTCACACGGTTGCGTTCGCCGCCCGACAGCAGCCCCACCTTTTTTTGCTGATCGGCGCCCTTGAAGTTGAACCAGCCGCAATAGGCACGGCTGCTCATCTCCTTTTTTTCGCCGAGCTTCATGATGTCGAGGCCGCCGGAGATTTCCTCCCACACGGTCTTCTTGTCGTCGAGATGATCGCGACTCTGGTCGACGTAGGAATACTTCACCGTAGGCCCGAGCCGGATGGCGCCCGCATCCGGCTTTTCCTGCCCCGTAATCATCTTGAACAAGGTCGTCTTGCCGGCGCCGTTGGGACCGATCACGCCGACGATACCCCCCGGCGGCAGCTTGAACGACAGGTTGTCGACCAGCAGCCGATCGTTGAACGCCTTGCTGACACCCTCCACCTCGACCACAACACCGCCGAGGCGCGGGCCCTGCGCGATCTGGATCTGCGCTTTGCCGACCTCCTGCTTGGCAGCGGCTTCCTCGGCCAACTTGTCGTAGGCCGAGATGCGCGCCTTGGATTTGGCCTGTCGCGCCTTGGGTGACGACCGGATCCATTCCAACTCGCGCGACAGCGCCTTGGCCTTGGATTCTTCCGAGCCCTTCTCGCTTTCCTCGCGCTTGGCGCGCTGTTCCAGCCACGACGAATAGTTGCCCTTGTAGGGTACGCCGTGGCCGCGATCGAGTTCCAAGGTCCACTCGGTAATGGTGTCGAGGAAGTAGCGATCGTGGGTCACCAGGATCACACAGCCCGTATATTCCTTGAGGAAGCGCTCGAGCCAGGCGACGCTTTCGGCGTCGAGATGGTTGGTCGGCTCGTCGAGCAGCAGAATGTCGGGCTTCGACAGCAACAGCTTGGTCAGCGCCACACGGCGCTTTTCGCCGCCTGACAGTTTGCTCACGTCGGCGTCACCGGGCGGGCAGCGCAGCGCGTCCAACGCCTGCTCCACCTGTGTGTCGAGATCCCACAGGTTGCCCGCGTCGATCTCGTCCTGCAGCCTGGCCATCTCGTCAGCTGTTTCGTCGGAATAGTTGGCGGCGATCTCGTTGTAGCGGTCGACGATGGCCTTCTTTTCCGCGACGCCCTCCATGGCGTTGCCGAGCACGTCTTTGTCCGGGTCGAGGTGCGGTTCCTGCGCAAGGTAGCCGACGCGGATGCCGTCGGCCGGCTTGGCCTCACCGAGGAAATCGTCGACCGTGCCGGCCATGATCTTCAGCAAGGTCGACTTGCCGGCGCCGTTGAGGCCCACGACGCCGATCTTGGCGCCCGGAAAGAATGACAGCGAAATGTCCTTCAGAACCTGCTTGCCGCCCGGATAGGCCTTCGACACCTTGTGCATGTGATAGACGTATTGCGGGTTCGCCATGGCGGGCGCCTCTTTCGGCAACGGAGTTGGACGGGTTGAGGCGGTGATAGCGGAAACGGCGAGCGAAAACAATGGAGACAATCACCCGTGGACCGCGCGTTCACGTTGATCTGGCGAACCGACACAGGCTACCGGAAACATTGACCCATTCCGTTTTTCGGAATAGATTGGATGCCAATGATCCGGAGCTTCAAATGTCGCGATCCCGCCCGCCTGGCGGCCGATATGCCGGTCAAACGCTTCCGGGCGATCGAGCGCGTGGCGCGGCGCAAGCTGGAAATGTTGGAGGCTGCCGAACGCCTCGATGATTTGCGGGTTCCGCCTGGAAATCGTCTTGAAAGCTTGACGGGCGAACGGCGGGGTCAATACAGCATTCGTATCAATGAGCAGTGGCGCATCTGCTTTCGATGGGATGACGGGACAACCGACGTGGAGATCGTCGACTACCACTGAACGTCTCCGATTTATCTGCGGCCATGATTTACGCCAAGGACACCATGACTGCCAAAATGTCTCCAATACCGCCCGGCGAAATTCTTCTGGAAGATTTCCTGCGCCCCCTGGGGATCACGCAGAACACCCTGGCCCGCGCCCTCAACGTGAATGTGGGACGCATCAACGATATCATTCACGCGCGGCGCGGCATCTCGGCCGATACCGCGCTGCGGCTGTCGGCTTATTTTGGCACCTCCGCAGAATTCTGGCTCAATCTGCAGACGCGCTACGATATCAAGATGGCGAGCGCCGCAATCGGGAACGACATCAAGCGCGCTGTGCGCCCGCTACAGCGAGAGCCCGCGTAACCACGAACCGTTTTGGAGCATCCAATGACCTCGTCAAAAGTAGCCCTCATCATCGGCGCAGGTGATGCGACCGGCGGCGCCATTGCGCGGCGGTTTGCGCGCGCGGGCTTGACTGCCTGTGTCACGCGCCGCACCGCCGACAAACTTAGCCCCCTCGTCGACAGCATCAAGGCGGCTGGCGGGCAGGCGCATGGCTTCGGCAGCGATGCGCGCAAGGAAGAGGACATGGTCGAGTTGTTCGCGCGCATCGAGCGCGATATCGGCCCGGTCGAGGTGGCGGTCTTCAACGTCGGCGGCAACGTGCGCTTCCCCGTCCGCGAGACGACGACGCGTGTCTACACGAAAGTCTGGGAGATGACGGCGCTCGGCGGCTTCCATCTTGGCCGCGAGGCCGCCAAAGTCATGGTCCCGCGCGGCCACGGCACCATCATTTTCACCGGCGCCACAGCCAGCGTGCGCGGTGGCGCCGGCTTTGCAGCGTTTGCCGGCGGCAAGCACGCCTTGCGCGCGCTGGCCCAGAGCATGGCGCGCGAGTTGGGTCCACAGGGCATTCACGTGGCGCATGTGGTGATCGACGGCGGCATTGATACCGACTTCATCAAGCAGATGCGCGCCGCCGATTACGCCGACCTGAAGGCAACCGACGGGCTGCTTGCGCCCGACGCGATTGCCGAGCAATACGTGATGCTGCACAGCCAGCCGCGCAGCGCCTGGACCCATGAGTTGGATCTGCGACCCTGGAGCGAGAAGTGGTGAGTGGCGAAAGGACGACCGATGACCCTGCGCGTCGAATTCCATTTTGATTTTGGCAGTCCGAATGCCTATTTCTGCCACAAGGTGATCCCGGCGATCGAGGCGCGCACGGGCGCGCATTTCGACTACGTTCCGGTTTTGCTCGGCGGCGTCTTCAAGCTGACGGGCAATCAAGCGCCGATGATGCAATTCAAAGGCATCAAGAATAAGAACGAATACATGCGCTTGGAAATCCAGCGCTTCATCAGGAAGCACGGCCTCGTCGATTTCAAGATGAACCCGCACTTCCCCGTCAACACAGTACAGATCATGCGGGGTGCCATGCTGGCCAAACGCGACGGCTTTCTCCCCGCTTACGTCGATGCTGTCTTCCACCACATGTGGGAAGCGCCGAAGAAGATGGACGACGGCGAGGTGATCAAGGCGGCGCTCGACGCGTCCGGGCTCGATGGCACAGCGATCCTGGCCGGCATCCAGGCGCCCGATATCAAGGACGCGCTGATTGCCAATACAGAAAGCTCCGTCGCCCGCGGCAATTTCGGCAGCCCGACCTTCTTCGTCGATGACGAGATGTACTTCGGCAAGGATCGCCTGCGCGACGTCGAAGAGGAAATCGTGGCCGCCCGGGTGCGAACGTAGCGCCGGCTTGAAGCGCACCGGCCAAGGCTGCATAATGGTCGCACGCGCCGCCCGTTAACCAAGCGCGCGGATGCCTGCGACGAATTCGAGTTCTTACAGTCCGGAGTGGTCCATGCGTTTTCATCCCCATACGTCGCACGGCAAGCCAGCCCTTGCCGTCGAGCACGCCGGCCACGCCGTGGACCTCGCTGAACTCGATCCAAAGTTTCCCGACGAGATCGATGACATCATCGCTGGCGGGCCCAAGCTGATGGCTGAGATCGCCGCCAAACTCGCCACCACCAAAGCCAAGGGGCACAGCCTGAAAACCCTGGTGCCGCGCTTTCCGTTGGCGCGCCCCGGCAACGTCTATTGCCTGGGCCTCAACTACGCCGAGCATGCGAAGGAGGGCGGCCACGAGGTGCCCACCTATCCGGCCCTCTTCATCCGCGTGCGCGAAAGCCTGATCGCTGCTGGCCAGCCCATCACGCGGCCGAAGGAATCCGAACGCCTCGACTACGAAGCGGAGTTGATGATCGTGATCGGCAAGGGCGGCCGGCGCATCAGCGAAGACAACGCGCTGGACCATGTGTTCGGCTACACGCTCTTCAACGACGTCTCGGTGCGCGACTACCAGCGCAAGACCAGCCAGTGGACGCCGGGAAAGAACTTTGACCGCACCGGCCCGGTCGGCCCCCTCGTCGTCACGGCGGATGAATTGCCCAAGGGCGCGCGCGGCCTGCGCATCATGACCCGCCTCAATGGCAAGGTCATGCAGGACGACAACACCGACAACATGATCTTCCCCGTGGCCACCGCCATCGCCACGATCTCGGAATTCATCACCTTGAAGCCTGGCGACCTCATCGCCACCGGCACCCCGCAGGGCGTCGGCCACGCCAGGAAGCCGCCTGTCTGGATGCGCCCCGGCGACACCGTCGAGATCGAAGTCGAGAAGGTCGGCATCCTCACCAACAAGATCGTGGACGAGATTGCCTAAGGCGAACCGCTGGGTGCATGAGTGCCCTTCGCTCGCAGTGCACCGAGACACAAATTCCGGCTGCGGTCGCCGAATGGTTCGGCGTACCGCATGGTGCAATACGGCCGAAGGGGCCTATTGCACCCTACAATCCAGGCATCACACGTCCATCTTGCGAACTGCTGCTCGCAATCGCCACAACTTGACAGGCGCCGGCAAATGTTCTGAGCATCGGTGCCTCGGTGTGGCTTGATGTGTGCCCGGCAGCAACGCGGCGCACACGCGCCCCCTATCTGCGTGGCGGGGATATCCGAGGCGGGGAGAGCTTGAGTGAAACGTGACTACTATGCTGGCGCGCTGATTTCATTGATCGGCGCGGCCGTCGTGCTGAATGCTTTCAACTATCAGATCGGCACGTTGACCCGCATGGGGCCGGGCATGTTCCCGCTCGTGCTCGGCATCCTGATGGCTGGCGTCGGCGTTTTGATTGCCGCCAATGCCGGCGAAGTCACCGCCGACACCCTCGATCATCTCGATCATGACGCCTCGCCCTATCCTGATGTCCGCGGCTCGCTGGCGATCATCGTCGGCATGTCGGCCTTCATCTTTTTGACGCCGACGCTGGGCTTTGTGGCCGGCACCTTCACCTGCGTCTTCCTCGCAGCCATCGGCGACAAGGACGCGTCGTGGCTTGGTTCACTGCTGCTCGCCGGCGTGGTCACCGTCATCGGCATCGTCGTCTTCATTCTGGGGCTGAAGATGAACCTGCCCCTCTTCCGGCTGGAGAGCTTCTCGCTATGATGTCGGATGTCTTCAGCAATATGGCCTACGGCTTTTCCGTAGCACTGCAGTGGCAGAACCTCGGCTGGTGTCTGATCGGGGTGCTGATCGGCAACCTCGTCGGCGTGTTGCCGGGGCTTGGCGTGCTGTCTGCCATTTCGATCCTGCTGCCGCTCACCTACCACGTGCCCCACGTCGGTGCGGTGCTGATGCTCGCCGGCATCTACTACGGCGCGCAGTACGGTGGCGCGATCTGCTCGATCTTGTTGAACCTGCCATGCCATCCGCCGCACGCGGTGACTTGCCTCGACGGCTTCCCGTTGACCAAGCAGGGCAAGGGCGGCACCGCGCTCGGCATCACCATGCTCGGTTCTTTCTTCGGCGCCTCGTTCGGCATCGTGCAAATGATGTTCATGGCGCCGCTGCTGGTCGCCGCCTCGCAGAAGTTCGGCGCCGCCGAGATCTGCTCGCTGATGCTGCTCGGCCTGCTGGCGGGCTCGACGCTGTCGCGCGGTTCGGCATTGAAGGGCGTCGCCATGACACTGCTGGGGCTGTTCCTCTCCACCGTCGGCAATGACCCGCAGACGGGGCAGGAACGCTTCAATTTCGGCATCGCCCACATGTACGAAGGTTTCGAGATCGTCGCAATCGCACTCGGTCTTTTCGGCATCGCCGAGTTCCTGAAGACCGTCAACCGCATGGCACCGATCAACGCCGCCTACACCAACGTCAAGTTCCGCGACCTATGGCCGACGCGAGCCGAGTTCAAGCTCGGCGCCATGCCGGCGGTGCGCGGTACTTTGATCGGCTCCCTGTGCTCGCTTATTCCTGGTGTCGGGCCGACGATCGCCTCGTTCATCGCCTACGCGACGGAAAAGAAAATCTCCAAGACGCCCGAGCGCTTCGGCCACGGCGCCATCGAGGGCGTGGCCTGCCCGGAGGCGGCCACCCATTCGTCCGTGCAGGGCGATTTTATCCCGACCATGAGCCTCGGCATTCCTGGCGACGCGGTGATGGCGCTGCTGTTGTCGGCCCTCATCATCCACAACATCCAGCCGGGGCCACAACTCGTCACACAGCACCCGGATGTGTTCTGGGGCCTCATCGCCAGCTTCTGGATCGGCAACATCATGCTGATGATCCTCAACATGCCGATGATCGGCCTTTGGGTGAAGCTGCTGACCATTCCCTATCGGTTTCTCTACCCCGCTGCGCTGTTCTTCATCTGCATCGGCACCTACAGCGTGCACACATCCATGTTCGGCGTCATACAGACGTTGGGCATCGGGCTGGTCGGCATTGTGCTCATGCAGCTTGGCTTCCAGCCGGCGCCCGTGCTGCTCGGCTTCGTGCTCGGCAAGCAATTAGAAGAAACGTTCCGCCGCGCCATGACCATCTCGCGCGGCGATCTCGGCGTATTCGTCGATTGGCACGACCACTGGATCGCCGCGCTGTTCCTGTCGCTGTCGGTGATCCTGATCGGCTCGCAGATCTACTTCGCGTTCTTCAAGAAGACCAAATCGACGACGTTTGAAGGCTTGCCGAGCACTGGTCATTGAGCAGGGAGTGCACGCTGCGGGGAGGCTGCGGGGAGGCTGAATGGCAACGGCCTTCTTGTGGATCAGCCTCGCACTCGTCGTGTTCACGACGGTTATTTTGTTGCGCGAGGATTGGAAATTTCTCCGGCTGGGTCGCGCGCACGTTCGCGCGACCGTATCGGGACATAAGCGCAGCCTGGACGAGGGCCACGAAAACTTCGCCGCTCAATTCCGCTTTGCGACCGATCATGGCGAAACCATCCAGATCACCGACGCCGTCCTGCAAAACACCGCCGAGCCACCGGTGGGCACGACCGTAGACCTCGTCTATCCAAACGGCCGTCCCGATCTTGCCCGTCGGCCCCGTCCATTCCTGCGCAGTATGATCTACGTCACGCTTCTGGCTATGAACGCCATCCTTGCGGCACGGTTGGCCAATTTTCTCTGATTGCGCCGCTTCAGAACCCGGCGCCGACGATGCGCACGCTGGCCAGCTTCCACTCGAAGTTGGAGAGCACGAACTGGCTGATGTAGCGGCGCGCGGGCGTGGTGCGATCGGCGATCTCGAATTCCACCTGCGACAGAGAATGGAACTGTGCCCGCACAAGACGCTGATAGAAGGCGACGAACTTCGCCACCACGCCGGCCTCGTCTTCGCCAGCAGCAGGAGCACTGGCGTCGTGCCCATCGAGCGCGCCGGTGACGGCGTGGCCGGCGGCGCCCGCGTCAGGCACTTTTGGCGCCAAGCCCAGCAGCGTCCGCCAGCCGCCGCGGCGGGCTTGCTGGATCTGCGAGATGCCATCCGGCGTCACGTATTTGTCGATGAAGCTGTCGGCCAGCATGGGCGCTGCGGCAACCGTGACCAGCCGCCACAGCGAGAAGCCACCCGCGCTGGACGTGGCCGCGGTCGTAGCCGGCGGCAGCTCCGCGATGGAGGCCTTGAGGCTCGCGCGGACCGGCACCCAATGCACCATCCGCTCAAGCGTGGCCGCATCCCCCGCCTTGACCGCCTGCTTGAGCTGGAACGCCGACAGCACCGGCCAGATCGCATAGCCGCCGACACCGAGCGTCAGGCACAGCGCGGCGAGCAGCAGTTTCCGCATGCGTATCGGTCCTTGCGCGTGTTTGCCGAAATTTTCCCCGATGAACCACGCCTGACGAATGGGGCGACCGGAGGTTCACAGCTATTCCAAACCCGAGAAAGTCCTGTGCGCGCGTACGCCACCGTGGCGGCGCGCCAACTGCCCTTGCGGCAACCCCGCGGAGCGGGCAGAGGGGATGGATGATCGACGCCGATCGATCCTTGTCCTGTCCGCAAACCCGCGCCCGCTGAAGCTCCCGCCCGCATGACCGTCGATCCCAACGTCATCATCACTCTTGGCGCCTTTGCTGGTGGCTTTGTCTCGGGGCTCGCAGGCTTCGGCACGGCGCTGACGACGGTCGGCATCTGGCTGCATGCGCTCGAGCCAGCGGCGGCTGCAACGCTGGCGCTGATCTGCTCGGTCAGCGCCCAAGTGTTCACCATTCCCGCCATCTGGCGCGATATCCAGCCGGCCCGCGTGCTGCCGTTCATCATCCCCGGCCTGCTCGGCGTGCCCGTCGGTCTGTGGGCCTTGACCTACGTGCACCCGCAATCGTTCAAGTTCGGCGCCGGCCTGCTGCTGGTCGTTTTTTCGAGCTTCATGCTGCTCTGGCGCGGCCGGCCGGCGATGTCTTGGGGCGGCCGCGCGGCGGATGCCGTGATCGGCCTGATCGGTGGCGTGCTCGGTGGATTGTCCGGCCTGTCGGGCGCGCCGCCCACCATCTGGGCCACCCTGCGCGGCTGGAGCAAGGACCAGAAGCGCAGCGTGTTCCAGGCCTTCAACCTGTCGATCCTGGCGAGCGCGCTGGCCGGCCATGCGCTGACCGGCCGCGTCAATGAAAGCCTGATAACGCCGGTGATGCTGGCGCTGCCCGGCACCTTCATCGGCGCGTTCCTGGGCGTGCGCACCTACCGGCTGCTGAATGACCGCAACTTCTCCGATCTCGTCATGACGTTGCTGCTGCTGTCGGGCGTGACCTTGCTGGTGTCGCTGGCGTGAGGGAAACGATGGCCGCCCTCGCTCCAATTGCCGCCGCGGTGGCGCTGGCCATCGGGGTGCTGGTGCTGGCCATCGACGCTGCCGCCCATCTGCTGCCGTGGTCGCGTGCGGCTGCTCTGGCCGACACACTGACACCGCTGGCCGGGCACGTCCTCATCGGCACGCTGGCCGCCCTGCTCGCGCTTCTGGTTCGGCGGCGCCATATCCTCATATTGGTGGTGTCGGTGCCCACAGCCCTCGGCCTGCACGCGGCCCTGACGCTGGTGCGCCTGCCGGCCGAACCGGCGCCGCGCACAACTGGCTCCGGCGTGCGGATCTATGCCCTGAACACGTGGGACGATCATCCCGACCTTGCATCACTGGAGCATGCGCTGGCGGCCCTCGACGCCGACGTGCTGGTGCTGAGCGAAATCGACGCCAAGAAGCGGTCCATGATCACGCGCCTGGCCAAACGCTATGATCACGTAATGTCCTGCGCGCACCGCACCGAATGCGCCATGGTGCTGCTGTCACGCCTGCCGGTGCTGGCGGGTGGCGCCGACCGCGGCCACAACGACATGCCACCGATCGCCTGGGCACAGGTGGATGCCTCGACGCGCGGCGGCGGCACGCTCACGATCGTCGGCACGCACGTGCATCGGCCAACCCGCGACACCATCCTCCATCGGCGGCAAATGCAGACCCTCGCCGGCATTCTGCAAAAGACGCCCGGCGCGATCGTGCTCGCCGGCGATCTCAACACCAGCCCCTGGTCGGCTTCATACAGGCAGCTGCTATCCGCCACGCGTCTGGCGCCGGCCCATGCCCTGCTGCCTACCTGGCCCATGTGGCCACTGACCGCGCCACAGGTGGCGATCGATCATGTGCTGGTGACGTACGACATCGAGGTTGTGGCCGCGGGGCCCGGCGCCGGCGTCGGGTCCGATCATGCGCCGCTCATCGCCGATGTGCGCGTGCGCCGTCCGGCGGACGCGAAAACCGCATCAAACCCCGCGCCGTAAGCCGACGTCGCCGCCCGCGCACCGGCGCTGCTGTTCGCGGCTCAATTCCTTGCTCACTTCGGTCGCAAACATCAGCCCGCGCGAGACCTGCGCCGGCGTCAACCCGCGCGCCTGCGGCGAGCGCAGCACACCCGGCGCGCCGTCCGCTTCGCGCCGGCCGCTGCCCAGCTCATCGCATGTCAGCCGCGCCTTTTCCGTCTTGAACGCAAACAGCCGAACGCCTGTTGCATAGCTCGCCGCAGACGCTGGCTGCTTGACCCAGCCGCGCGTCCGATCACCCTGCAACGCCCGGAGCGCCGCCTGCCGCTGGTCGATGCAATGCTTGCTGTCGTCGACGCAGCCGTGATCGATCGCCGCTTGATTGCCCGTCGTGCCGTCGATAACCGCACCACTGCAGCCGGCAACGAGCACGGCCATACTTATCGAGATCGCAATGCCCACGGGCAGTCCGATCTTCCGCGGCAATCGCATCGGCGACATGGCATCCCTCTCAGCGCAACACACCGCAGCTAGCGGGCCGTGGCGGCAGCATCACGTCAAACCTGCGGCGACGATGTGGCCGCGCACCCTGCTGTGCCAGTGCTTCGCGGCGAAAATCAACCGCCAAGCGCGGCGATCACCCGAAGCTGCGATAAACTTCGGTTTCGAAGGCTTGAAACAGCGGCAGCGCCTTGACGTCCGCAAACGGAAAAACCTGGGTGAGGAACACACCCGCGATGCCCTTGACCGGATCGATCCAGTAATAGGAATTGGCCAGGCCCGCCCAGGCAAGCGAGCCCGCCGAGCGCCCCGTCGCCATACGCCCGGGGTTGATCATGAAGCTCAGGCCCCATTGCATACGGTCAGTGAAGTCGACGTCGTTGGTCGAGCCGGGATCGGCGGTTTTCAGCCCCGTGCAGCTGAGATCGCCCATCGCATTCCGCGACATCAGATCGACCGTCTCTGCCTTGAGAATAGGCTCACCGCCATCGCCGCGCCCCTCGTTGAGGATCATGGTGGCGAAACGCAGATAATCGGATGCGGTGCCATAGAGCCCGCCACCGCCCATCTCGAATTCCGGGTTCTGCTCGACGACGATAGGGGTGGCCACAAGACCGTCGGACTTGCGCACGTGGATCGCCGCCCGCCGCGCTTGCTGGTCGGAGCCCAACTTGAAGCCCGTATCACCCATGCCGAGCGGATCAAAGATATTGGCCTTCATGTATGCGCCGAGCGTCTGGCCCGAGACCGCCTCCACAGCCTTGCCCACCCAATCGATGCCGATGCCGTAGTCCCAGCGCGTGCCCGGATCGAAGGCCAGCGGCACGGTGAGCGCCCTGTTGCGGCAGGACACGACGCCGGGGATCTTGTTCTCCTTCTGGAAGCGCCGCATGTCGGCATTCCACATGTCGTAGGTGAACCCCGACGTGTGGGTGAGCAGATGCCGCAGCGTCATCGCGCCCCGCTGCGGACGGAGTTTCGGCGCGCCGGCTGCATCAAAACCCTCGAACACCGGCACACGACCGAGGTCGGGCAGCACGTCCGCAATCGGTCCATCGAGGGCAAGCCTGCCCTGTTCGACCAGCTGCATGGCCGCCGCAGCCGTCACCGCCTTGGTCATCGACGCGATCCAGCAGACCGTGTCCGGCGTCATGGGGGCATCGCCGCCCAGCGCGCGCACGCCGAAACCGGCCTCGTAAAGCAAGCCCTCGCGTGACCCCACGACAGCAACAACGCCGGGCACGTCGCCCGCCTCGACCGCACGCTGCAGCAAGGCATCGACTTTGGCGGCATCCAGCATGGCTGTGGCTCCGGGTGATCATGCCCCCACAGTGCCGCCCCTGCTGGATCGCTGTCCAGTCACGCCGCCTGGATTTCCGCGCGATCAGTCGCCACCGCCGCCGTCACCGCCGCCACCGGAACCCCCGTCGCCGCCGTCGCCGCAACTCGTGTAGTCATGGCACCAGTCGGGCAGAACGATCTCACCGGGCCCGGCGTTCTGCTCCCGCTCGCGGAAGCGCGCCCGCCGCCTCTGGGTGTCGATAAAGTTGACAGCACCGAGGACGCCGAGGCCGACAACGGCGATCGCGACGTGGTACGCCGCCTGCGGATCGCGACCGAACCACCAGGAAAAGCTGCCAAGAAAAGGGAAGCGCGCCACCAGCGCGCTGCCGAACGCGAACACCAGCATAAATCCGAGCAGCGGCAAGCGTCTGCGGTGGCTTGGCTCACCACGCGCGCCTGGCCTGCCGGACGGATCCGGCCTGGCCGAATTCAATTTTCCGAAGGCACGAAAGGCTGTGGTCATGGCAGCCATCTTAGCGCCAGCCGATTGCCAAGTCGTTGCGCAACAGGCCTAACAAGACGTTGATAGTGTAGCACCTGCCTTTCGCGGCGGGACGGGCTGGTCCGCAGTCAACACCTATCTCCGCGTCGGCCACCGGGCTAAAAGGCGCGTTGTCCCATCCACCCTACAGCTGAAAGTCCATTCCATGGCCCATGCCATCCAGGTCCACAAATTCGGTGGCCCCGAAGTCCTGCAATATGCCGAAGTCCAGGTGGGCGAGCCGGGCGCCGGCCAGATCAAGCTCAAGCAGACCGCCATCGGCATCAACTACATCGACGTCTATCATCGCACCGGGCTGTACCCCAACACGTTCCCCTTCATCCCCGGCAGCGAAGGCGCCGGCGAAGTGATCGCCGTCGGCGCGGGCGTCACCGACCTCAAGGTCGGCGACCGGGTTGCCTACGCCGGCATCATCGGCGGCTATGCCTCCGAGCGGCTGTTCCCGGCCGACCGTTGCGTCAAGATCCCCGACGGCATCTCCGACAAGACGGCCGCCGCCATGATGCTGCAGGGCATGACGGCGCAGTATCTCCTCCGCAAAACCTACAAGGTCGACAAGGACACCACCTTGCTCTGGCACGCAGCCGCCGGGGGCGTCGGCCTGATCGCCATGCAGTGGGCGAAGCACCTGGGCGCCACCGTCATCGGCACTGCCGGCGGCGCTGAAAAATGCGCGCTGGCGAAAGCGGCCGGCGCCACCCACGTCATCGACTACAAGGCCGACAAATTCGTCGACCGCGTGCGCGACATCACCGGCGGACGCATGTGCGACGTGGTCTACGACGGCATCGGCAAGGACACGTTCCCAGCCTCGCTGGATTGCCTGAAGCCGCTCGGCCTGTTCGTCACCTTCGGCAACGCGTCAGGCGCCATCGAGGCGTTCAACCCCGGCATCCTCTCGGCGAAGGGCTCGCTGTATATGACGCGCCCGACGATGGGCACCTACATCGCCACCCGGCCGATGCTGCTCGACGTGGCCAACGATCTGTTCGACGTCGTCAAGAAGGGCATCGTCAAGATCAACGTCACCGGCAGCTACGCCTTGAAGGACGCGGCGGAGGCGCACCGCGACCTCGAAGGGCGCAAGACCACGGGCTCGATTATCCTGGTGCCGTGAGGCGAGGCGTCCCGCCGCCGGAGCCGACGCGCTCAAGCCCACTCTCCTCGCTCGCGCACGTCCGCGGGAGCGTGGAGAGGGCGGCCCCAGACACGGGGGCAGCACCAGTTCGGTGCGAGCACGGTGCGGTCGCGTGTAGTCCGGTCACGTCGCTGGCAGCGATTTTGCGGCGAATGTGGAGATGGGGCAGGAGGAGGCATCTGGAGAGGCACTGATTCCCTCTCCCCGTCCTTCACGGTGAGAGGGTTAGGACACTCTCAACGGTAATCGCTACGTTTCCGAAGCCGTGCGTGGGCTGATCGTGTAGTTCCATTCAGGATGGAATGCATCGCCCTGGATGTCGAGGAGCTTCATCTCGGATTTTTTGATCCGGATGCCCTTCTCGTAGGACCGCTCATCGAGAGCGCACTCGACCTTCAGACCGGTCTTG
>JANYHP010000523.1 GCA_025359005.1 Hyphomicrobiaceae bacterium
GAACATGCAAGAAATAATCATTGGCTTGGACTTCCGCCAACGCCGCATCGCAATCGAGCGGCCGGCCGTATAGTCTGCGGTTCATCACGTCGGACTCGAATGCGACGATCGATCCAACGTCGCTCAAGTTAGCACGTCTCAGCATGGCAAGACGGCTCCTGATGGCTCGGCTGACAACTGAGTGACGGTCGAGAGACCGTCAAGACCGGACGTTCATCGCCCCATGACCGAAGAACCAGACGGCGGCAGCACTTGGCCCATCGCGTCGGCGGCGTGACGGTCGGTATTGGTAGCCAGCGGATGTTTTCAAGCTGAGACACGACCGACGGGCCGATGAACTTTGCGTGAGAATGCACCGCAGAGCGTTGCCACCGACCGCGCCAGCGCCGTAGGTCTGCACCCGACATCCCCCGACCGGAGACCCAAATGCTCAAGTTCTACTTCAACGGCTCGCCGAACCCGACCAAGATTGCGCTGTTTCTGGAAGAGACGGGCTTGCCGTTCGAGGCCATGCCGATCGACACCCGCAAAGGCGACCAATTCACGCCCGCCTTCACCGCCATCAACCCCAACCAGAAAGTGCCGGTGATCGTCGACGGCGACGCCACTGTTTTCGACAGCAACGCCATCCTGCTTTATCTCGGCGAAAAGACCGGCAAGTTCATGCCGGAAAATACGCCGGCGAAGCGCGCCGAACTGCTGTCCTGGCTGATGTTCGTGGCCAGCGGCGTCGGCCCCTATTCCGGCCAGGCCGTCCACTTCAAGCACTTCGCGTTGGGCGCCCAACCCTATGCACACGACCGCTACCAGTATGAAGCCAACCGGCACTTCGGCATCATCGATGCGCGTCTCAAGACGCACCAATACATGCTGGGCAACACCTACACGATCGTCGACATGGCGCTGTGGAGCTGGGCACGCATGCTCCCGTTCATCATGGGCGACGACGCCTGGGCCAAATTCCCCAATCTCAAGCGGCTGACCGACGAAATCAGCGCCCGCCCGGCAGCCCAGAAGGCCGTCACGTTGAAGGACCGCTTTCCCTTCAAGGCCGAACTCGACGCCGAAGCCCGCGCCAACATGTTCAAGCATGTCAAAGCGTGACCGGCTGGTGTAACGGGACACGTGCGCGCGTTTGACGCCACCCAAAAGGTCGCTTAAGTGCGTTGCATGAGCACGCGTCACACATCGATCGGCCTTCGCTTGCGGGTGGTCGCGGCAGTCGTCGCGACCATGACGGCTCTTGCGGCACGGCCGGTTGCCGCCGAGACCTGCACGCAAGACGCCATCACCGCCGCCATCAACAGCGCCGGCGAACGGCTGCGGAAGATGACGGCCGAAACGCAGCCGGACGTCCAGGCCAAACTGGTCAAGCTCAAGGAGCGCAACGGCTGGAGCGACGCCGACTACGAGGAAAAAGGCTACAACCTGCTCGAAGATGAACGCACGGCAAAGCTCGACGCGGCCGCCAGCGACCTGCTTGCCCGCATCGACCAGCTCGGCGCCGAAACACCGAACGCGGCGCCCGATTGCAGCAAGCTACCCGAGATCGAAGCGGCCAGCCTGGAATTGCAAGCCACCATCAAAACTAAGTCGCAATACATCACGAGCCGGCTCGACGCCCTGCTCGACCCGAGTAAAGTCGCGGCAGCGGCGCCATCACCCGCCATCGCAGCGCCGCCCATAACGCCCCCAAAGGCGGCCGCTCCGCCGGTTGCCAAGGGTGATCTCAATAAGGGTGATCCGAGCAAGGCCGATCCCAAAAAAGTCGATCCCAAATGGGCGACACAGACGACGACCGTGCCACCGCCCGCGCCGCCGCAAGCGCAGCCGTTGCCAACGCCTCCGCCAGTAGCCCAACTCCCGCCGGCCCTCGGTAACTCGCCGGCACCGCCGGAACGCGAAGGCTATTCCATTGATGAAATCGTCGGTGCGTCGAGCGGTCTGTTCGGCAAGGTCTCGTCCAATCTCGCACGCGTACTTGAACACGCCTTCGCAAAGTCGGGCAGACCAACCGGCTACATCCTCGGCAAGGAAAGCGGCGGCGCCTTTATTGCCGGCCTGCGCTATGGCTCCGGCACGCTCTACATGCGCACTGGCGAGCAGATGCCCATCTTCTGGCACGGTCCGTCGCTCGGCGCTGACATCGGCGCGCAGGGAGCCGCGACGCTGTTCCTCATCTACAAGGCGCACGAAGCACCCGACGTCTTCTCGAACTTCACCGGCATCGAGGGCTCGGCCTTCGTCGTCGGCGGCGTCGGCATAACGTTCATGAGCAACGGACAGATCGACATGGCGCCGATCCGCTCCGGCCTCGGCCTGCGCATCGGCGCCAACTTCGGCTACGTCCGCTTCACCCGAAAACCCACCTGGAACCCGTTCTGAGGGTGCGCCCAGCTCTGTGTCCAGCTCTGTGTGGTTGTAGGTTGGGGCAGGCGCTTCAGCCCGACGCACCATCACGCGCGCCGAATGTCGCCGTTGCTCCGCGCCTGACGGAGACTTGACCCAACCTGAATGTCCAAGCGTCAGCCTTTTTGGCTGGGCTTGTAGACGCCGCTCCTGGGATCGAACTCCAGCGTGCCGAGATCACGTGCGCCGGACACATCGCCGGCAGCCCGCGCACGACGCATTCGCGCCTCATCCTCGCTCCGTCGCACTTCCGCAGCCATCGCCTCGGAGACGCGCAGCACAGCCCGATAGCCCGCGTAGATCATACCGCCCAAAGCGGCCAATGCGAAGACTTGTGGCATCTTCGGTCTCCTGTTCGCTCACAACCCGAAGCGAGCCCAGAGGGCCCTGGTCTCCAGCGCCGACAGAGTATCCTCCGCCCATCCGCTACCCGCAAGCCCACCAGCGAGTGCCGCCGGAATTGCGGCAGCAGCGAGGCCGACCTCCCCAGCGCCGCCGCGCCGCAACCGTGCCAGCAAGCCCGGCCGGCCGAGCGGCACGATGCGCAGCTCAATCTTGTGGCCGTAAAGTTCCCGCATGCGGCTACGCATATCGCCGAGGCCGTCGATGAGACCCAGATCCTTCGCCCGCGCCGCCGACCAGAAGGCACCGGAGAAGATGTCGGGATCATCGCCTTTCAAGCGCGCACCGCGGCTCCTCGTGACGACGCCCTTGAACGTCTCGTGCACGTCGGCCTGCAACGCCAGCAGCCGTGCGATATCGTCAGGCTTTTCCGGCGAAAACGGATCGAGAGCGCCCTTGCTCCGTCCTGCGGTATAGACGCGCCGCTCGATGCCGAGCTTTTCGATGGCCTTCTCGAACCCAAAGCCCTGCGAGATCACCCCGATGGAGCCGATGATGGACGACGGATCGGCATAGATCTCGTCGCCCGCGGCCGCAATGAAATAGCCGCCGGACGCTGCCACATCCTCGCAGAACACGTGCACGCGCTTGCCATGCTCCACGGCCAGCTGCCGGATCCGCTGATGGATCAGGTTGGATTGCACCGGCGACCCACCGGGCGAGTTGACGGCGATCGCCACCGCCGGAACCTTCGAGAGCGTGAACGCTTTCTCCAGCGCGGTTGCCACGCTCGACAGCGAGAGCCCCGGCCGCAGTGGCGTCGCCATGCCGATCGCCCCAGTCAGCCGCAGCACCGGCACCACCGCGCGGCGGCGGAAGAAAAAACGCATAGCGGTAAGCCTTCCCTGACAGCACGGCGGCATGCCGCGCTAGTGTTCCGGCGCTGACATTTGCTTCCCTTCGCGG
>JANYHP010000539.1 GCA_025359005.1 Hyphomicrobiaceae bacterium
GAAGAAATTGGCCGACGTATCGCTGCTGTAGTTCGCCTTCAGCTGCTGCGACAGCGCGCCCCCCAGCGCATCCCAGCTCAGTCGCACCCCTCCGAGCAGCGTCCGTTGCACCAGTTGGTTGTTCGCGTCATCCGCCGTCTGGTACAGCTTCGATGGCGTCGGATCAGCATCGCCGAAGCCCGTAAATCCAGCCCGCTTGTCCGTGTACCGAAGCGTCACGTCCAGCTTGGCCGTTTGCGCCAGCGTCACGCCGCCATGCAGTCCATACGTCTGCAACGTCGTGCCTTGATGCACCGATCCACCCGGCGCCACCGCGAAACCCTTCACGTCGCGCCATTGGCTGGTCAGCGACAAGAACCCATTCTCATTGCCGCCCGCCAGCCGCCCGGCAACGTCTTTCGTTCCGAACGAGCCAACCTCACTGCGCACCGACAGCCCAAGTGGCCCGCGCGCGCCCTTCGTCTCGATGTTGATCACCCCGCCCAGCGCGCCCGAGCCATACAGCGCACTCATCGGCCCCCGGATAACCTCGATCCGTTCGATATCCTCCGGCGAAAGATTGGAGAAATCGTACTCCGCGTCCTTTGTCGTGTTGGCCTCGATGCCGTCGATCAGCACGCGCGTATGTCGTCCCTCGGCGCCGCGAATGCGCACCTGCGTATTGCCCCCAACACTCCCCGTGTCCCCGACCGTCACCCCCGGCAATGCCCGCAGCACATCCGCCGACGTCCGCGCCTGCTGTGCCTCGATGTCCTTCGCCGTCACCACTGTGACCGCTGTCCCGATCTCCGTCGCCGGAATACCGGCAACAAGCCGATCCCCGGCCCCACCGTCCTGCCCGGCCGCCGCCAAGGCCTCGCCTTGCCCGCCTGCCGACGGAATTGTCGGCGTGGCCGCTTGCACCGCCTTTGCTGTCTTGGAAGCCTTAGGCGCCGGCCCCGGTTGCTGATCGTCCGCCTCAGGTGCTGGCTCGGCAGCGCGACGGCTCACCGGCGCCCGCTCCAGCGTCGCCCCCTGAATGACGATGCCCGGCAGCGCGATCGGCTGCTGCGCCAAAGCCGATGGGGCCAGCGCTGAAACCGCAACAACGCTTGCGGATGAGAAAAAGAACGACTTGAGAGACTGCGACATGTCCGTGCCCATAGCTGGCTCGGAGCGGCGGCAGAACCGATCTCACTGCATGATAACAAGCACCGCTGTCACCACATGCCTCAGCATGCAGTCCACAACGGCCAACACTTGGAAAACACACAACGCAACGGCCGACCACTCACCCCGAAAGTGACTGAATCGTCGCCGCTACGATCATCCGCTCGTCCGCGCTCCCCGCACGGTCGATGGGCGACACGCGAAGGCAGGTCTCCTGGCTCACGGCTCGAACGCTCTAGTCCACCTTCCCGCCACTCGCTGCTCCGCCAGGTCTTCAACCCACCGGAACAATCGAGCGCAGTGGTACAAGGACCTTTGCTCGCCGCTTACAGTTGCGGGGGCAGCCGCGGGCTGGAAGACACTTCTCTCAGTCTTGCGACATCGAGCCACTTCCCACCGCGTTCCCTTTTCACCCACCGTGCATCGCACCGCAGGAACCTTCGCGTTTCCTTTAGAAGCCAGAAGCAGCCACCAGAGTCAACGCCAAGCGACGCATCCGCGCATTCACGCCCGCCCCCGCAGCAAACGGGGCACATCGCCCGTTGCCCCTGCCGCTTCCGCGATCAACCACGCCTTGATCGCTGGCAATCGGTCCACCACCGAAAGCGCCGCACCGCGCGCCGAACGCGCCAACGTGCTGCGCGACGAAAACAACCGGTTCAGCATGTCGAAGCCGGCGGCCGACGCCATCGTATCGAAGCGCCGCACCCGCGCATAACGCGCCAGCACGTCCGGTTGTCCAGTGTCCAACCCCAGCCGCGCCGCGTCCATCACGGCCTCCGCCAGTGCCGCCACATCCCGGAACCCCAGGTTTAGCCCTTGCCCCGCAATCGGATGCACCATGTGCGCGGCGTCCCCCACCAGCGCAAAACGTGCGCCGACAATCTCGCGCGCCAACCCAAGCCGCAAAGGCCAAGACTGCGGCACGCTGATCGACCGCAAAACACCGAGATCCCCACCGAACCGGCGCTCCACCTCTGCGCGGAACCCGGCTTCATCCAGCGCCAGGATGCGCGCAGCCACGTGCGTCTCCTCCGACCACGTCACGCACACCCGGTTGTCCGTCATCGGCAACAGCGCGAACGGCCCGCTCGGCAAAAAGTGTTGCACCGCGCGGCCATGATGCGCCTCCGCCGGCACAACCGTCGTCACGACCCCGGTTTGCTCGTAAGCCCAGCCGGTCGTCTGGATGCCCGCACGGTCCCGCAGCGCAGACCGCGCCCCATCCGCCGCCACCAGCAATCGCGCCGTGATCGTGCGCCCATCACCGAGTTCCACCACCACCCCGTCGGCCCCTGCCTCGAACGCCGCAACGGTCTTGCCCGCCACCAACCGCACACCTGTCGCCTCACGCGCCGCCTGATGGAGATGCCCGCCCAGCACAGCGTTCTCGACGATCACCATCGCCGGCAGCGCCAACTCGTCTGCACCCTCGAGCGCATAGCGCAACACCTGCGGCCGCACCGCATCATCAAGATCCGAATCCGTCAGCACGATCTCCGACACCGGCTGCGCGCTGTCTTTGAGCGCTGGCCATATCCCGATCGCATCCAGCAGATTGAGCGACCCCCGCGACAAGGCCGATCCGCGCACGTCCTTGAGCGCGGCAGCATCGAGCGCCGGGTACGCCGGCGCCACCACCGTCACGGCGAGGTCTCCACCCGACTCGTTCGACAACGCCAGCGCCAGCGCCAAGCCGACAAAACTGCCGCCCGCGATCACAACGTCGGTCTTTGCTGACTGAGTGCTCATGGTTCCCAGTGCTACGCCCAAGCAGTGCGCCGCTCAACGGGACTCAATGACACCCCGCACCCGGCGTCGGCCCCACGACCATCCCATCTGGCTTGATCTCACGCCCAAACCCGCCGAGCTGCCGCTCGTGCGCCGCCACCAGCGTCATGTAGGGGCTGACGTACAGCCACCCGTCGCGCGTCGGCACCTGCACGTCGAAATGCAGGTGATAGGTCGTCCCCGCTTCATGCCCATCGAGAAACGTCCCCATCACGCCAAGCCGCTCGCCTTCGCTGACTTCTCGTCCAGTGACCATCCCATCGCGATCCATATGCGCCGGGTTCATGTGCAGATAGCGGAAGCGGATATGCTCCGTCGCCGTATTGACGACCAGATACAGCGCCTCGCGCCCCGTCTCCCGCTGCACCACGCCATTGCGCACCGCATTGATGCGATGCCTGTATGGCTGGCAGCGCGGGCTCGTCGCCGACACCGGATAGCACCGCCCCGGCCGCACATCCTGCCCCTGGTGTCCATTGTTGCCCGGACATTGCCCGAGCGGCCAATCTCGGCTTTCGCAGAAATTATCACGCCACGGATAGGCGTAGTTCTCGGCCGCGCCCTCGAAGAACGTCAGCAGCTTGGTCGGGTTCTGCTTGCACGCATAGCTGTCGCCGCGCTTCGTCGGCTCGGGCACTGTCTCCACATGACCCGGCGGATTAGACAGGCACTCACCCCCGTGCATGAAAACCTGCGAGTTCGCATAGCTGTGCTCGGCCGCCACCGGGAACGAGACGCGCGCATAAACCGTGTAGTCCTGTTTGCCGCCCTGACCTTGATATCCCGAACCCGGCATGAGATGCCCCGGCGCGTGATACGTGAACGCCGCATCGGCACACTTCGGTCGATCGATCGTGCGCGGCGGCAGCGTCCCGAGTTTCAATTTCGAAGGCGCCCCACCCGCCAGCCGCAGCGCTTTGAGAAACCTCTCCGCAACCTTGTCGGCTTCCTCGCACGATAACGCGTCACCGCCCACGCCCCCCGGTCGGCAGTCGATCGACACCAGATAGGGTGCGCCATGTCGGTCGAACGTAAATCGCAATGCGCGCTCATGAATAACGCGCCGCACATTCGGGCTCAATCCCGCAAACCGCCCATCGATTGTCCCCACTGGTGGCGTCGAATCTGCAAGCACATAGAACAGCGACGATCCCGACATCGTCACCGACACGTCCCCGCGCGTCTTCACGCCAGCAATCTTTGCAACCTCGTCCGCCGGCATCGTGAACGACGCATCATAGCCCGCCGGCCCCGGCTTGAAATACTTGAAGGCCGCGAATCCATTAAGATAAGCAGCCGTTGGTCCCGCGCCGCGCGTCGACAATCGATCTTTGAGATAACCCGCGACGTCGAACGGCAAAAGCACCGGCGTCGGACTTGCCGCCACGTTTCTGAACCGCTCGCCCACCAATTCGTTGACAGTCGCCTGCAGGTCTGCATCCCGCAGCGCCTTGAACCGTGCCTTCAACACCGCAATTCTGGCCATCGCCGCCAAATTGAGGGTGCCCCGTGCGCGCCCTTGCTCGACATCGGACCGGTACGGCTCGAAGTCCGCCGTTGTTGAAGGCCAGTCGACCGCCACCGCCTCAACAGTCGGCGCCCGCATCTCTTGCGCAACGAGCGCCGTAGGCACCATTGCTATCGCAAGCAACGCCCCACAGGAAGCGACCCGCAGTCGAGCGCGAAAGCAATCCAACATGCAGCCAGCCCCGGCAAACCGTGCACGACTACACAGCGGCCAAATCCAATTCACGGCCACGCCAGTCCGGTGCCCCATTGCAGCGGCGGCCTCGCGCCCGCCGCCACAATGCAAAACACAACCATGCCGAACATGCCGAAGGTCTGATCAACACGAGCGGTCTTT
>JANYHP010000565.1 GCA_025359005.1 Hyphomicrobiaceae bacterium
TGTTCCATCAGATCGGCCACTCCATGAAGAACGGCTCCGATGTGCGCGTGCCTGACTTCGGCACGTTCAAGGTCACCAAGCGCAAGGCGCGCGAAGGCCGCAACCCGCTGACCGGCAAGACCATCCAGATCGCGGCGGCCAACGTGCCGAAGTTCACCCCCGCAAAGAAGCTCAAAGAGCTGCTCAACTGAGCGGCCGCCTCGGACTGTAGGTTGGGTCAAGCCCTTCGGCGCGACCCAACTGCTCCCCCATGAAAATAGTTCAGGCGGCGCCCATGGAGATGGGCGCCGCCTGTTTTATTTCCGATCGCTGCGTGTTGCTTACTTGCAGGCCTTTTGTTCAGCCAGGCAATAGCTGAGCGGGGCCGGATCTTTGCATGACAGTTTCACCGCGCCTTCGGCCGTCATTCCCTTCGCCTTGATCGAGTTGCCGAGCGCCGCCTTGGCCATGAATTCGGCGAGATCGCGCGTGATCATCGTCGCTTCGCCGCCGGCCAGCACGCAGGTCTTCTTGGCGGCGTGCGCCGATGGCGCAAGCACAGCAAGCGCTGCGGCGGCCACGGCAACGGCAATGCCCGAGCGAATGAGGATCATGTGACGGTCTCCTGAGTGTGATGGTCGATATAGGCAATCGTATAGCAGCGGCGTGCCGCCGGCTGTCGCGCCAAAGTTTCACACGGCGTGAAAAATAAAGACCGCCTCAGCCCAAAGATTCTAGAGTGCTTCCAGGAAAAGTGTGAGCGGTTTTCCCGACAAGAAGCACGACAAAACAACGAGCTAGGGTCGTCCTGCGATTCAACTAAAACCGGAACGACCCTAGCGCTTCCTGGAACAGCCGCTGATTATTTTCCCCGCACGTGACTGCGTGGTCAAGACGTGTGCGTGATTTCGCCTGCGCAAGTTCAGCGATACGGAGCGTTCGGTCAATCTGTCCTTACTTTGGGCGGCAGGTGATGCGGCGCCCGGCGAGATCGCACACGTGGCGGATGGCACCAGCCGCGTCGTAGTTTGTTGCGACCCATGGTGTGGCCGCAGCACCGTCGCCCTGGCGCTCGAAGAGCAGATAGCCGAACGTGCCGACGTCGTGCAGACCGGACGCAACGGTCACGCCATTGATGATCCAGCCTGTCGGATCGGCGCTTTTGCCGAGGTTCAGATAATCGCCGCCATGCCCGGCGACGATCTGTGCTGGCAGGTCCTCCACGTACGTCAGCGCCTGGAAGATATGGTGATGCCCCGACAGCATCAGCGCCACCGACGCTGGTAACGTCGTGCGCGCCGCCGCGGCCAATGTCTTGTTGTCACCATAGGGAAAGCCCGCGGCCGTGCCCCCCGCGCTCCAGATCGGCCGGTGCTGCAGCAGCCAGAAGGGGCCGGGGCCGAGTTCAGCAAGTCGCGCATACTGAGCCGCAAAAACCTCGGCCTCGCGCGCGTTGAGTTTGTTTTCCGCAGCGATCGCCGTGTCGACGACGGCCAGCGTCAGCCCGGCAAGGGGAACGGTGAACACCGGCGCAGGGCCGTTGCAGCCGGTGGCGGCGTCGAATGGCGCGGGCTCCAGTGTGCGACTCCAGCCCTGCCCACCACGCTCGCAATCTTCGTGATTACCACGCACCGCAACCCACGGCGCCACGCGCAGCAGTTCCGCGGCCGGCGCGAAGAAGTCCGTGCGCCAGGCGTCCCAGCTATCGCCGAAGGGGCTTCCCGCACATCCCGCCTGCCCAGCCGGGCACGGGGTCTCGCGATAGTGATAGTCGCCGACATGGATGATCAGGTCCGGCTTCGCCGCCGCCACATGCGCGGCAATCCGCGCAAAGGGCCATTGTGCGGCATCGTTGCACGCCTGCGTGTAGCTGCCCTTCAAGCGGCAGCCCGTGTCGCCGATGACGGCGATGCGCTTGGGGTTTGCATTCGGCAGCGCCACGGCAGCGCCCGCCACGCTCACCGATGTCGCGACTGCCGGCAAAACCGCCGCGCACGTCGTCACCGGATAACCCGGCCCCGGTGCCGCGCGCACTGCCATCGTCACGGTCGCACCATCGATGGTCGCCAGCGGGCACGCCGCGGCATCAGTGATGGCGCGCACCTCCACCCCGCCCGCAACATATTGCGTCCACGCAATCGGCTCGG
>JANYHP010000578.1 GCA_025359005.1 Hyphomicrobiaceae bacterium
GCCGACTACATCAAGTTCGCGCGGGCCCGCGGCTTGAGCGAGCGCGCGATCAATTTCGGCCACGCGTTGAAAAATACGCTGATCCCCGTCATCACCGTGATCGGACTGCAGGTGGGCTCCATCATCGCCTTCGCCCTCATCACCGAATACGTGTTCACCTGGCCGGGCATGGGCTTGCTGTTTCTCACGTCCGTGCAGACCGCTGACATTCCCGTCATGAGCGCCTATCTGTTCATGGTCGCGTTCCTGTTCGTGGTGATCAATTTCGTGGTCGATCTTCTCTACGTCTGGGTTGATCCGCGCATTCGCATCATCGGGGGCGCCGCATGAGCGTTGACGAACCACGTCCCGTCGTGGTGATGGCGCGACCCCGAGGGCGTCTGCGCCGGTTTCTCGACAGCGACATGCTGCACTCATTCCTCCGCTCGCCGCTGGTGATGGGCGCGGCATTGGTGGCCGTGCTGCTGGTCGGCTCGGCATTCCTGGCGCCCGTGCTGGCCCCGCACGACCCCTACGACCTGCGCTCGCTCAACCTGATGGACAGCGAAAATCCGCCCAGTTGGGTCAAGGGCGGATCGCCCAACTTCTGGCTCGGGACCGACGACCAGGGCCGCGACATTTATTCGACCATTCTTTACGGCACGCGATCGTCGGTACTGATCAGTCTGGCGGCCGTAGGCTTCGCGCTTGTGCTGGGCGTCTCGCTGGGCTTGATCGCCGGCTACCGGGGGGGACGCATCGACACGCTGATCATGCGCATTGCCGACATACAACTGACGTTTCCAGCGATCCTGACGGCGCTGATGGTGGATGGTATCGCGCAAGTGATGCTGAAGGGTACGGCGCTCGGCAACAGTCACTATGCAATTCTGGTGGTCGCCATCGGTCTGTCCTATTGGGTGCAGTATGCGCGCACCGTGCGCGGCGTGGCGCTCGTCGAAAAGAACAAGGACTATGTGCAGGCAGCGCGGCTGATCGGGTTGTCCTCGCGGGCGATCATGTTCAAACACCTGTTGCCGAACGTGATGTCGCCGGTGCTGGTGCTGGCGACGATCAACCTAGCGCTGGCGATCATCACCGAGGCGACGCTGTCGTTCCTCGGTGTCGGCCTGCCGTCGTCCGAGCCCTCTCTCGGCACCATGATCCAGATCGGCAACAAATACCTGCTATCGGGCAGTTGGTGGATGGTGGCGTTTCCCGGCGTGACGCTGGCGGCGCTGGTGCTAGCGGTCAACCTGCTCGGCGACTGGCTGCGCGACAAGCTCGATCCGAGGCTCAGATGAGCGTTCCTGTATTGTCGGTCCGCAATCTGCGCGTCGAGTTCCCGACCCGGCGCGGCACGCTGGTTGCGGTCGATGACGTCTCCTTCGACATCGCTGCGGGTGAAGTGCTGGGTGTCGTGGGCGAGAGCGGCGCCGGCAAATCGATGACCGGCACAGCCGTGATCGGCCTTTTGGAACCGCCCGGACGCATCGCCGGCGGGCAGGTGCTGCTGAAGGGCGAGCGGATCGACAATCTGCCGCCGGAGAAAATGCGGCGCGTGCGCGGCAAGCGCATCGGCATGGTGTTCCAGGACCCACTGACCTCGCTGAACCCGCTCTATCGCGTCGGCGAGCAACTCATCGAGACGATCCGCACGCACACGGATGCCTCGGCCAGCGAAGCGCGCGCCAAAGCCATCGGGCTGTTGGAAGCGGCCGGCATTCAAGGGGCGAGCCGTCGCATCGACAGCTACCCGCACGAGTTCTCCGGCGGCATGCGGCAGCGGGTGGTGATCGCGCTGGCGCTTGCCGCCGAGCCGGAACTGATCATCGCCGACGAGCCGACGACGGCGCTCGATGTCTCTATCCAGGCGCAGATCATCGAATTGCTCAAGCGGCTGTGCCGGGAGCGCGGCGCGGCCATCATGCTGATCACGCACGACATGGGCGTCATCGCCGAGACGGCCGATCGGGTGGCCGTCATGTACGCCGGCCGCATCGCCGAGATCGGCCCGGTGCGCGACGTGGTGCAGCGACCGCAGCACCCCTATACGCGCGGCCTGATGGGCTCGATCCCCAAGCTCGAGGCCGGTGGCGCACGCCTCGCGCAGATCAGGGGCAGCATGCCGCGACTGACCGCCATTCCCAAGGGCTGCGCCTTCAACCCGCGCTGCGAATTGGCCGTCGAGCGCTGCCGGCAAGAGCGCCCCGAGCCCGTCCACGCCGGCGGCAGCGACGTGGCGTGCTGGCTGGCGGGAGCAGCGACCGCCGGCAAAGCTCCGGTCGAAGCGATGAATTCAACGCCGCCTGTGGTAACCTCGGACGCCAAAGGAGGCGCGGCATGACACCAGAATTGACGCAAGAACTGGTGCAGGCCATCAGGGCCACCGTGGAGCAACACGCGGCCCCCTTCCCGATCGATCGCTTCGAAGTGCGCATCGACGAGGACAGCGAAGGCGAAGAGGCACTCTTTGTGGACGTCTGGCACCCGCTGGTGCTGACCCCGGTCGACTCAAGACTGCAAATCAATGTCATGTTCGCGGTCAGCGAGCTGCTGCGTCGTCGACCCGAAGGCTGGCATTCCTACGTCTGGCAGCACTTTTCACACGGGCAGACGTTCGGATCGGTCGCATGATAACGGCAGCGGACTATCTCGCGACAGCGAAGCGTTTGATCTCAGCCGACGCGACTGAAGTCGACGTCAGGCGCGCAGTAAGCAGCACCTACTACGCACTTTTCCACCACGTGTGCAGGCAGTTCAGCCAGGTTGTTATTCGATCGTCCGACGGGAAATTCACGCGCGCTTGGCTTCAGGCCTATCGCTATCTCGATCATGGCACGGCGAAAAACCAATGCATTCAAGCCAAGGATCCGTCGCGGGGTTTCTCTTCGGAATTGCTCAAGTTCGCACTGGTCTTTGAGCAGATGCAGCAGCGTCGCGAAAGCGCAGACTACAACCCAGCGGCAAACATGACGGCGCTCGATGCGTACGCTTGGATCGTGTCGGTGGAGCAGGCCATCGCCGACTTTGAGAAGGCGCCAGCCGATCAGCAACGTGCCTTCGTACTGTTTGTTGGCTTGAAGCCAAAAAAGCGATGATCAAAGTCGGCACTCTATCGGTGCGGTCGCGCGTTAGCCTTTGCGTTCGCCCGCGGCAACAACTGAGCGCCACAGTGGGCGGGTCACATTGATGCAAGACGTAGCGATCAAAGCTGCCGAGACGGCCCCACCGTCCACCTCCCCCAATCTCGTCGAGGCGCGCGGGTTGTCGCGCGTGTTCGACGTGTCAAAGCCCTGGCTCAACCGGGTCATCGAGCGCGAGCCGCAGAAATTCCTCAAGGCCGTTACCGACGTGTCGTTCACCATCCGACGCCGCGAGACGCTGGCGCTGGTGGGCGAAAGCGGCTCGGGCAAGTCGACGGTGGCAAAAATGGTGGTGGGCCTGCTGCAGCCGAGCGCCGGGCAGGTCAAGATCGATGGCCAGGACATGTGGGGCGGCGCCGATCTCACCACGCTGCGCCGCCGCATCCAGATGATCTTCCAGGACCCCTATGCGAGCCTCAATCCGCGCTGGCGCGTTGACCACATCATCGCTGATCCGATCCGCGCCTTCGGGCTCGCGCGCGATCGCGACGAGATCGAACATCGCGTCGGCGAATTGCTCACCCTCGTCGGTCTCGACCCGCTGGATGGCCGCAAGTATCCGCACGAGTTTTCCGGCGGCCAGCGCCAGCGCATCTGCATCGCGCGCGCGTTGTCGTCGAAGCCGGAGTTCCTGGTCTGCGACGTACCGACCTCGGCGCTGGACGTGTCGGTGCAGGCGCAGATCCTCAACCTGATGCGCGATCTGCAGGACCAGTTCGGCCTCACCTACCTGTTCATCAGCCACAACCTCGCCGTCGTGCGCCATATGGCGACGCGCATCGGCGTGATGTACCTCGGTCGCGTCATCGAACTGGCCGAAACGGAAGCGCTGTTCCGAGCCCCGCAGCACCCTTACACGCGCATGCTGCTCGATGCGGTGCCCGACCTCGCCATGACCGGCCGGCCGCGCAAGCGAGTGGAGGGCGAGATCCCCAATCCCATCGACCCGCCGCCGGGCTGCGCTTTCCATCCCCGCTGCCCGTTGGCGTTCGAGCGTTGCAAAATCGACGTGCCGGTGTCCCACGTCGGGCGCGATGGCCGCGCCGTTGCCTGTCACGCCGTGGAAGCCGGCAAAGTCTGAGCGGCGCGTGCGTGTGCGCGCGCCGCGCTGCAATGAGGTGGCTGTCATGCCGCAGCGATTGCGCGTTCTGGATACGGGCCTGGCGTCCGCCCGCTGGAATATTGCGGTGACGGCGGCGTTGCTCGATGGCGCCGACGCCGGTGGTCCGATCTTGCGGTTTCACCGCTACGAACCGTCTGTGCTGCTAGGCCATTTGCAAGACGCCGCCGATGTCGCGGATCTCGACGTTTGCCGGTCCCAAGGCATCGTCATCGCACGGAGGGTTACCGGGGGCGGTGCTGTCTTCATGACGCCGCGCATGCTGGCCTGGGAGGTCGTGGCGCCTCGCGCGTCGTTCGCCGGCAGTCTGGACGCCGTAGCCGAACGCCTCTGCTGCGGCATCGCTGCCGGTTTGCG
>JANYHP010000587.1 GCA_025359005.1 Hyphomicrobiaceae bacterium
CTATTGCGAAATCTTCCGTCGCGACGTCGCCCCCCGCTACCGGTTTGCGGCCCTCGCCACCCAGGCACCGCTGCGCTTCGTCGATGTGGCCAAGGTCGATGTCGACAAGCTCGGCCTCGCCGCCCGCCTCGACGTTCTGCCAACCACTGTCCTCATGAAAGACGGCCGCGAAGTCGAACGCATCACTGGCCTGACCGCCGCCGAAACCTACTTCCGCCTGCTCCAGCACATGATCGCCAAGAACGGCTGAGCCCGAAGATGGCGGGCAGCGCGCCACCCCGAAATCGTCGGAAAACAAGTGACGCACCTCCCGGTCTTCCTCGCTCGCCCGAAGGGTCGCGCCCCACGGCGGTCCGCGGCGTCGCGCACCTCGTCCGTAGCTCAGCTACGGCCTTCGGCGCACTCCTGGCGGGCCCGCTCGCGGGATCGCGATCAGGCGTCATAGAGAATTGTGATTGTGGGTACTAGCCGTCGAACACTGGACATAGGACCGAGCAGTCCCCCCCCGCACGCCCCACACTACCCCCGCTCTGGATTTCCATGGCGCGCGCCGTCGGGACTGCTGACGTGGCCATCAGCATCCAGATAGTTCGGCAGAATAGGCACTTTTGCCACGCCGCCGGGGATGTCGAGCACATAGGTCGGCTGCGCCAGGCCCGACAGTCTGCCGCGCAGGGCGCGCATCAGCGCCTGCCCCTCGGCGATCGTCGTACGGAACTGCGCGGTGCCCGGCGCCGCATCCATATGATGCAGATAGTAGGGCCGCACCCGCAACGCCAGCAGCGCTCGCATCAGGTCTGCCAGCGCTTGCGGCGTGTCATTGATGCCGCGCAGCAGCACCGTTTGGCTGAGCAGGATCAACCCCGCGTCCGCCATCCGCCCGATGGCTAGACGTGCCTCCGGCGAGAGTTCGCGCACATGATTGGTGTGAATACCCACATACACCGCCGTCCCGCCTGCGCGCAGGGCGTCAACCAACTCAGCCGTCACGCGTTCGGGCGCCACCACGGGCACGCGGCTGTGCCAACGCAGAACCTTTACATGAGGGATGGCTGCCAGCGCCCGGCTGATATCCGCAATGCGCCGCGGCGCCAGGATCAGCGGATCGCCGCCCGTCAAAATAACTTCGAAGATTTCAGGGCGCGCCGCGATGTAGTCGATCGCCGCCGCCAGGGACGCCCCATCCAGCATCTGCGCCCCGCCCGGCCCCACCATCTCGCGGCGAAAGCAGAAGCGGCAATAGACGGGGCACGCATGCGTCAACTTGAGCAGCACCCGGTCGGGATAGCGGTGAATGAGCCCCGGCACCTTTTCGTGGCGACTGTCGCCGATAGGGTCGGCGCTCTCGCCGGCTGACGCGACAAGCTCCCGTTCGGTCGGCAGGAACTGACGGCCGATCACATCGTCGGGATCGGCCGGGTCGATCAGCGCCGCCATCGCCGGCGTCACCGCGATCGCATAGCGCGCAGCCACCGGTGCGAGAACTGCGGCGGCATCGCCTGTGATCAGCCCGGCCGCGGCCAGGTCATCGAGTGATTTGAGCGTGCGTGTCTGCGGGCTGAGTTTGGCCATGACCGGCCATTTAGGGTCGCGGCCCCGACGACGCAACTGTGAATGCGCTTTGGCGGATACCGGCCTACCGCATGCCCGGGCGGTTGCGTTGATAGACCTGCATCAGTGCAAGCTGCAACGCGTGGGGCGGATCTTCCCGCATCGCCAGTGCCATGCGCGCCGCCACCATTTCGTGCGCGACGTCCCGCACCGACCCACGGTTGCCCGCATGCGGCCGGATCACGCTGAGCACGCCGCTCATGGGGTCAAGCGCGTGGCGGCTGCGTTTCTGGGCCGGGCGGATCATCGTGGCTTGCTCCATCGGGTGGCCGTCTGCGCGGCCCGTCGATCGTTATGACCCTGCATGTGCAAGAGGCGTGCAAGCCTGAGAATGCCGGTCGGCTCGGTCACGGGAAAGTGCCGCTGTCCCGAAATGGCACGCGACCCGCAGCGCCGGCGTTCCGCAATGATCACAGCCGAAAGCGCGTCATCAGCTGCGCCGCAATCATCACCAGCGCCAACCGGGTAAGGTGATGCAGGGCCACGAATGCCACGTCGAGGTGCAGCGCAAACGCCAGAATGTTGATCTCTGCCTGCCCACCGGGCGCGAACCCCATGACCGTCAGCATGGGCGACAGCCCGCTGATACGCGCAACCAGCCCGGCATAAAGCGGCGTCAGCACCAGCAGCAACACCGCAAAAAACAGCCCCGCCGCCACTGTCGTGCGGAATTCGAGCCACGTCAGGCCGCGAAACTGCGCGCCCAGCACGATCCCGAGCAGGATCTGCGTCGGCGTCATGATCTCGAACGGCACCTTGGCCGTCGTCAGCCCCAGCGCATGCACGATACCCGACAGCACCATGGGTCCGACGATGGCCGCCCCGGCAAGGCCCAAACGCCGCGCCACCCATACCCCCGCAACCCCAAGGATCAAAAGTTCCAGCGCCGGCCCGAGCGTCAGGTCGGCAACGTGGCTCGAGGCGGCGAACGCCTGGCGGCCGGCGGCAAGCCCGTCATGCCATTGCAGATAGAACGGCAGCGCAAACACCACGAGAATATTCCGCGCCAGCTGGATCAGTGTGACAGCGCGCGCGTTCGCCCCCATTTCGTCGGCCAGCAGCACCATGTCGCTCATGCCGCCAGGCACGGCGGCAAAAAAGGCCGTTGCCGGATCGTAGATCGCACGGCGGGTGAAGAACACGTAGCCGATGCCAACGATCAGGGCGAGCCATGGCACCAGGAACAGCAGGCTGATCACGATTGGCGCACCGCGATCCAGCAGCGCCGGCGTGAAGGCCCCGCCGATGGCCACCCCGAGGATGGCGCGCAGCAGCGTCCCAATCCGCTTGGGCGGCGCGAATGGCACATCGACAATGGCCGCCACCATCGTCGCCGTCAGCGCGCCCAGAAACCACGGCAACGGCAGCGACAACCCGACGAACACGCCCGCCCCGGCACATCCGATCGCCAGGCACAAAGCGATGCGCGCGACGGCCCCTATCCGGTCACCCGGCTCTCTCGCGGTTTTTGTCATGCGCCGCCTGTTGTCCCCATCCCAGTGCTCGCAACCCCGCCATCTATTCGCCCCGCAACGCAAGCGCTCGTCAGGAAAGGCGAAAACCGTCATCAAAGCGGCCCAATCCTAAGCCTCTGGTGATGCACCCGGTGGGGCAATCTGCAGCGCCCGCAACCAACACGGCTGGGTTGCAAGACTAGGCCAAAGGTGAGTTATAGTCCGCTGCAAAATTCCCCTCATCGCCCCGGTTTGCGCACTGATGGTTGTCCGATGCCCCCGCCCATGCGTCACCGGTTGGTCCAGCACTTCAGTGCCCGTGTGCTCCCCGGTGTGCTCCCCCGTGTGCTCTCATGACTGAACGCCGCCCGCCCTCTCTCGGCACCTACCGCCCACAAGCCGACGATGTGCACACGGACCGCCGACCGAAAACCAGCGCCAGCCAGCGTCCGCCGCAGGCCCCCGAGCCGGCGTCGCAGGAGTTCAATCAGCCCCAGCGCCCGGCGCCCCCGCCACCGGGTGCGGACGATCACCTGCCGCGCATCATCACCACCCGCGTCCGCAACGACGCCCAAGAAAGCACCCCGGCGCGCGATCGCACGGGCCGGCGCCGTCCACCGCCGCCACCCAGACGCGATGGCATCAGTGGCCTGCGCATCGTGACCTATACGCTGCTTGGCGTCGTGGCGTTCGTGGCCGCTGGCGCCGCCGCTGCCTTTGTGTTCCTGCCCACCGAGGCGATCCGCGCCCGGGTCGCGGCCGAAGTGAAGGCGCGCACCGGTCGCGATCTCATCATTGCCGGCCGGCCCGGCGTCACGCTGTGGCCGCGGCCATCCATCTCGCTGCAAGACGTGACGCTGTCGGCGCCGGCGGCGATGGGCGGTGCACCCCTGATCAAGGCGGCGGAGATCGAAGTGGCAGTCAACCTGCTGCCGCTGCTGCTGCACGATGTCACCATCGATCGGCTGATCTTGCGCAAGCCCGTCATCGACCTGACGATCGACGCGCAAGGGCGACGCAGCTGGGATTTCGCCGACGCGAGCGTCGCGCCGAGCCCTGTGCGTCTCGCCCAGGCAAACCCGCAAAACTTGCCCCAAACTTTGCCCAAAGAGCTGCAGGACTTCGTCAAGGGCTCGACGGATACGCCGCAGCCGGGTGAGCGCCCGCTGGCATCATCCCTGCCGCCGGGCCGCGCGCGGATCAGCGACGTAACGCTCGCCAACGTCGGCATCGTCGACGGCACCGTCCACTATCGCGACGTGCGCTCAGCCGTCGATGAAACAATCAGCGGCCTCAATGCCACCCTCTCGCTGGCCAACATCGCGAGCCCGCTCGAGGTCAAGGGAACGCTGGTCTGGCGCCAGGAGCCCGTTGCAGTGACGGCGCAGCTGTCGCCGTTTCGTGCGCTCATCGATGGCCGGCCCGTGCAAGCCCAGATCAAGGCCGACGGCGCGCTGCTGTCGTTCACCTTCGACGGCGCCGCCGCCCCCGGCACCGACTTCGACATCGACGGCCGCGTCACCGCCAGATCCAACGACGTCGATCGCCTCACCCGCTGGGCCATGAAAACCCCGCAGGCGGCCTTCACCGGCGTCTTGTCACTCGACGGCAAGCTCAAGCAATCCGCCCAGTTGACCGCCCTGACGGACGCGCGGCTGTCCTTGGGACCGACCACCGCCACCGGCACCCTCAGCCTCGACACGCATGGCGCACGCCCCTACCTCAAGGGCGCGTTGCAGTTGGCCGGCCTCGACCTTGCCACCCTGCGCCTGCTGGCGGACGCCGGTGCCGTAGTACCCGCCACCCCACAGGCACCACAGACGCCTGCCGCCCCCCAGTCGATCGAAGACCTGCTCAAGAACACCACCGAGACGCCGGCCGCAACGCAGCCAGCCAAACCACCCAAGCCGCAGGTCCGCGGTTACACCCGCCGCGACGGCTGGAGCGACGAACCGCTCGACCTTGCCATGCTCGGCCTCGCCGACGCCGACGTGCGCCTCGGCTTCGACAAGGTCGTCTGGACTGACCTTGCCACCGGCCCCGGCCAGATCACGCTCGCCTTGAAAGCCAAGCAAGCCAAGATCACCCTCGACGACGTGCAGCTCTACGGTGGCCGCGCCCGCGGCATCATCACCGTGGACGGCGCCGCCGCCGAGCCGACCATCGGCAGCAACTTCATCGCCGAAGGCGTGTCCGCGTTGCCGATGCTGAAAGCCCTGTCGGACTTCGATTGGATCTCCGGCCGCGCCCGCATTGCGGTGGCCGTCGCCGGTCGCGGCACAACGGAACGCCAGTTGATCGCCACCTTGAACGGCAAGGCCGATATGGCCGTCACCGACGGCGCCCTGCTGGGCTTCAATTTCGGCGGCCTGCTCAAGGGCCTGGGCCAGGGCCGCATTCCGACGCTCGATCGCCAACCCAACGAGAAAACCGACTTCAGCGAGTTCGCGGCCTCGGCCGTCATCGCCAACGGCATCGTACGCAACGACGACCTGCGCCTGAAAAGTCCCCAACTGACCGCCACGGGCTCAGGCACCGTCGACCTGCCCGCCCGCACCATGGACTACGTGCTCAAACCCAAGCTCCAGCCCGGCCTCGAAGTGCCGCTCAAGCTGACCGGCTCGCTCGACAAGCCCACTGTCACCCCCGACGTCGGCGGACTTATCCGCGATCCCGGTGCCGCCGTGCAGGCCGTCCAAGACCTCGCCAAGACACCCGCGGGACGCGAAGTCCAGGATACCGTCAAAGGCCTGCTGAACGGTGATCCCAACGCCCGCGCCAAGGCCAAAGGCTTTCTGGATCAGTTGCTGAAGAACTGAGCACACCCTCGGCTGTGCAATAAACCACCTCTCGGGGTTGTAAAAGTTACTGCAACCAAAGATTATTTTGCTTCTGGTTGTTGCGTTGCGCACCGCAACCAATTCGTGCGCAATCCCCGCGTGTGACTGAGGGCAGGCTCGGGTAGCCTGCTTCTGTAAGTGCGTTTGTGCGGGGGCGTCGATGGCTTGGGCAGCTGTCGTCCAAATTTTGTGTCGATTTGCGTGCGCGGGATCGCCCGTGCTTGCAGCGGTTATGTTGGCACTGCTCACGACTGCCGCCGCGGCCCAAACGCCGCCGGCCCCGATCACCGACCCTCTCACTGACGCGCAGCAAGCCGCAGACGCCGCCGAGGCGACCTCCTGGCACGCCAAAACCGCGACCGAAGTCGAACCCTCGCTCGAAAGCTGGATGGGCGGCGAGGGCTTCCGCCGCGTCGCCTCGCTTTATTCTGGCGCCACCTGGTCGCCAGTCGGCAATCTCCGCCAGGACGGGCCGCGCCTGCGCGTAATCGGCGGCGAAAGCCTCTACCGCTATGGCGGCAACCGCTATGACCCCGCCCTCGATAACGTTCGCTGGGTGCCCTTCACCGGCCTCTCCCAATTCGCCGACGTGCTGGCCGGCTGGCAAGCCTCGTTCGGCGCCACGACGCTGAAGGCGTTCGCCGGCTGGACCTGGTCCAACCACCGCATCGGCCCCTATGACCCAACCACCCGCATCCAGGGCACCGCCACCGGCGCCAAGGGCGTCGTCGAGATCTGGCACAACTGGTCGCCGCAGCTCTGGACCTCGCTGGATCTGACGGCCGCCTCCCGCTCCGCCCACAGCGCTTATTCGGCCCAGTTGCGCACCGGCTGGCGCACGAGCGGCCAATGGTCCGTCGGCCCCGAACTGGCCATCACCGGCCACTCCGAAACGACCCTGCAGCGGGCCGGTCTGTTCATGCGCTTCGACAATTCCATCGACGAAGTCACCCTGTCCGGTGGTGCCCTTCGCGCCCGCGGCGACCAGCCCTCCGCCTACGCGACGATGCAGTATCTGCGGCGGTATTAATCGCGCCAAGCGTAGATCATAACCTGTGCCGCATCTTCAGCCGCGACGGTGTAGCCCTTGGCCGTCAGCATTCCCGCGAGCGAGTCGCGTGTGTGCCCGAGCGTCTCCACGTACTCCGCTTCCAGAATGATGTTGCGCACGCGGGCGAAGTCCGCCTCAGCGATTCCTTCGAGCACCTCCATGAAGTGGCCCTCGACATCGATCTTGAGCAGATCGATCGTCTCCAGCTTCCGCGTTTCTATCTCGCGCGAGATCGTCGTACTCCGCACCTTGTGGGTATAAAGCTCGTTCTTGGCAGCCAGTTCGTCGATCCAAGGCAGCGTCTTGCCATCGAGGAGCGTGCTCAGCCCCGCCACCCACGGCGGCTGGTGCAGCGTCAATATGCGGTCAGCCGCGCTCGACACGGCGAGGTTGATTGCTGTGGTCGTCGTGCCGGTCGCCGCAGCGTCGATATTGCGGGCGACATTTGCCACCAGACAGTCATGCGTCGTCGGGCTCGCCTCGTAGGCCAAAATCGTCGTCGGGCGCCACTCGCGCGCAGCCCAGATTGCGAAGAGACCGATATTCGCGCCGACATCGAT
>JANYHP010000615.1 GCA_025359005.1 Hyphomicrobiaceae bacterium
CTTCGAAGACTTGTCTTTCGGCGAAAGTCTCATTTCTACTTATAAGAAGGATCTCAAGTTCTTTTCGGACTTGCGCAGAATTGCAAAGCATGATGCGCAAGAGACGGTCGATTTCAGCGCCTATGAAGATCAGATCAGAAAACTCGTTGACCGCTATGTCATGGGCGAAAAAATCTTCGACACCGGGCAAATTATTGACGTCACCAATCTTGGCTCGAAACAAGAGCCAGAAGAGTGGGGTGAAGAAAAAACGCGAAATGAAACGGACATCATAAAGAGTCGTTTGACGCGGACAATCGAACAACAACTTGGCGACGATCCCTATGCCCAAAAATACTTTTCTGATCTTCTTCGCCAAGCCATTGAAGAGGCGTCTGCATATTTCGGGTACCCTCTGAAGCAATATGCAATTTTCAATGACCTGGAACAGCGTGTCAGCACAAGGGATATTAATGACGCGCCTCAAGAACTGGCCGGTCAAAGGCATGCAAGCGCTTATTTTGGGATACTGAGAATGGTTGTAGGCGATGCACAGGCGCTTATGGAGAAACGTCAAAACTTCATCGATGCTGCGGTCGCTATCGAGAAGGATGTTCAAATCGCTGTTGCCGAAAACTCACTCAACCCTCAAAATATTGAAGTGGCGATTCGGAAGACCCTGCTTCCAAAATTGTTCAACCTAATTGGTCTTGATGCAGCGAAAGAGGCTATTGAACAGATTGTTACGGTGACGCGCATTGGCCTCAGCAGAGATAGCAAGCCATGACAAGCCTTCTCCTGAAATACGGAGAAAGAAGTACTCGGTATAGTGTCGAAGAAACAGCGCGGCTCACAGCAAGCATTCTCGTTCACGTGGCACCTGACGGAAAGGTCATTGTCGAAGCGCCCCCCGAATGCCCTTTGGCGAAAGTGAAAGTGGCTGTCCAGAAGCGAGCCAGGTGGATTTTTCAGAATCAGGATTCAGCAAAGCGCAGTATCATGCACCCGCTTCCTCGCGAATATGTCAGCGGCGAAACGCATTTCTATCTTGGACGTCGATATCAAATTCGTGTGAAAGTCGGACGATCTGAGGCGACAGTAAAGCTCATCAAGGGGATCATTCAGATTCACGTTCCCTTGCAGGATCGCGCACTCGTCAAGCGTCGGCTCAAGCTGTGGTACACCAAGCGTGCGCGTGATTATTTGAATCGTCGCGTCGAAGTTCTCTTGGATCAGTTCGATTGGTTGGCTGAAGCTCCAAAAGTCAAATTATTGCCAATGAAAATGCAATGGGGAAGCTGTTCCCCGAAGGGCTCAATCAACATAAACCCCGCGCTTATCAAAGCGCCAAGACACTGCATCGACTATGTACTAATCCACGAAATGTGCCACATGAAGGAGCACAATCATAGCAAGCGGTTCTACGCCTTGCTGGGCAAATACTGCGCCGATTGGCAAAAGAGGAAAGCTGAATTGGATCAAATAGCGGAGTTGCTGTTAGCCGAATAGGAATTCAGGAATTATTCGCCAGTGTTGAAAGTCCTAAGTCAACTTTGAATTCTGGTTTTATTATTTGGACTCTCAATACCTTTTAGCGCCTCTGCTACGCAGACCGGGCTGTCGTGAACCGAGCCCATCACTTCTCACTCTAGAGCGGAGTCACTTTAGCCTGAATCGAATTGGGGTTCCCAAATCAGGATCGATCTGATTCAAAGTGTGGGCTGGATGGAGGCTGGCAGGGATGGAACAGGCATATTCGATCAGGTTTCGGAAAAAGGTTGGGGCTTTTGCCTTGAAGCACGGTTCTTCAGGCAAGGCAGCGGAGGTCTATGAGGTGAGCCGGGCCTCGGCGGTGCGCTGGGCGGCGCAATTGCGCGACACCGGCAAGATTGCGGTAGGCAAGATCGGCGGACATCGCAAGCCGATCCTTGAGGGCCAGGAAGACTGGCTTCGCGCAAGGATGCTGGAAGGCGCCCATGTGACCTTGAAGCAAGTGCGGGACGAGCTTGCCGGGCGTGGGCGTAAGGTGAGCCATGGCGCGCTGTGGAACTTTGTGAAACGGCTTGGCCTCAGCTTCAAAAAAAACCGTTCACGCCGAAGAGGCCACACGGCCTGATGTCGCCAGAAAGCGCAAATGGTGGCTGAGGCTGCAAGCTTGGCTGAGCTCTGCAAGGCTGGTTTTTATCGACGAAACTTGGGTCAAGACCAACATGGCTCCCTTGCGCGGTTGGTCGCAAAAGGGCCAAAGGCTTCGCAGCCGCACGCCTCATGGTCATTGGCTGACGCTGACATTTTTGGCGGCTCTGCGCGTGGGCGGCATCACTGCCCCTTGCGTCTTCGACGGCCCGATTAACGGCGAAAGCTTCCTGCTCTACGTCGAGCAGTTCCTGGTCCCGACCCTGCGGCATGGCGACATTGTCATCATGGACAATCTCGGCAGTCACAAAGCTGATGCCATCAGGCAAGCCATCGGCCAAGCCGGAGCCAGATTGCTGTTTCTGCCGCCCTACAGCCCAGACCTAAACCCCATCGAGCAGACCTTCTCCAAGATCAAAAACGCGCTGCGCAAAGCCATGGGCCGCTCTATTCGAGAAGTCGAAGACGCAATCAAAGAGACCATCACCGCAATCAAGCCCGATGAATGCAGAAACTACTTCATAAATGCCGGATACGCCTTAACCTAAGATGACTTTGCTCTAGGGCCAGTTGGAAGATCTGCAACCGATGTCCGCTTCTTCCATTTGGCGACGGTCTTCTGGTTTATGCCATAACGCTTGGAAAGCGCTCTCAGGCTCGCTTGACTATTTTGTATCGCTCGACGGACCGCCATGAATGACACCGTTCGTGCACTCGATGTCAGTCTTGACGACCT
>JANYHP010000630.1 GCA_025359005.1 Hyphomicrobiaceae bacterium
TGTCCTTTTTTATTTAACGATCGTCAGCATATGGGAAAGGCCAGCGCCCGTGTCCAGGTTGGCAGGGCCCGGGCAATATCGCCGGCTCCGAAAGGTCACGCAGGATGGCTGCCGCACATGAAGCGCCCGCTGCGGGCCCCCAGACGGGCGCGGATGGCGACCGGCGCCCCATCGCGGTGATCACCGGCGCATCAGAAGGCATCGGCGCATCCTTTGCGGCGCAGTTGACCGCGGCCGGCCGTGATGTCCTTTTGGTTGCACGCGACGAGCAACGGCTGGGCCTCGTCGCCGATCGGCTGCGAGCCCTGCATCCAGCCTGTCGCATCGCGATACTCAGCCTCGATATAACCAAGCCAGATGTCCTGCTGCGCCTCGACGACGCCCTCGCACGCCTCGGCGCCTACCCGGACCTGCTCGTCAACAATGCGGGCATGGGTCTCTCGGGGCCGTTCGCGACCACCCCGGCAAATCGGGTCGCGGCCCTGCTCGAACTCAACGTGACCGCGGCCACACGTCTGGCCCACCATGTCCTGCCCGGCCAACTGCGGCGACGCCGCGGCGGCATCCTCTTTGTCGCGTCGCTCGCAGGGTTTGCACCGGGTCCCGGACAGGCGGTCTACTACGCATCCAAGGCCTACATGCTGTCGTTGAGCGAAGCATTGGCGGCCGAAACCGCCGGCCAAGGCGTCCGCATCAGTTGTGTGGCGCCCGGTCCGGTGGACACCGCCTTCCACGCAAAAATGGGTGCAGAGGGCGCGTGGTATCGCTGGATGATGCCGGCGGCGAGCCCTGAGACCGTGGCGACCCGCGCACTCCTCGCCCATCGGCTTGGTATCCGCGTGCTGGTGCCGGATGTGTTCAGCCTTGTCGCCATGCTCGCGCTACGCCTGCTGCCCCATCGGCTGACATCGCCGCTCGTCCGCTTTCTCCTGTCGGGAACACCGCTGACGGAAGAACTGTGAACGCCCCACAACCCCCGCCTGCATAAAGTTACACACATGCACAAAAATGAGTCGTCCGTTGGTGCAAAGTTCATAAATTGCGGCTAGAGTATGTCTCAGGACTTGCGGATCCAGTTTTGCGTACCGTGAGCCAGCAACGGCGAATTGGAGCGGCGGCCATCGGCCTCCACACCAGTTCGCCGTTCGTCGTTTAGGGGCAGTTGATCAATTCCGGCGTGCCGGCAGTGGCAACCTGTTCCACCAATGTTCTTGACACCCCACAAGATTGCAGTCTACCTTTCCAACACACCCAGTCGCCATCAGTTGCAAGGGGTGTCCCACGGGGCGGCCTCATGTTCGCGCAGATTTCGACCCTTGCGTTCGTCGGCATCGAGGCCCGTCCGGTCGATGTGCAGGTCCGCCTGTCGGCCGGAAAATTCAATTTCGCAATCGTCGGACTGGCCGACAAGGCGGTCACCGAAAGCCGCGAGCGCGTCCGCAATGCGCTGCATGCCATGGGGCTCGGCCTACCCTCCAAACACATCACGATCAATCTCTCGCCGGCTGATTTGCCGAAAGAAGGTAGCCATTTCGACCTGGCTATCGCGTTGGCGCTGATGGCCGCCATGGGAGCGATCTCACCGGACACGATTGCGGACTACGCGGCAGTCGGCGAATTGTCGCTCGACGGCATGATCCGCAGCGTGCCGGGCGTGCTGCCCGCCGCTATCGGCGCCAATATGTTGGGCAAAGGCCTGATCTGTCCAGCCGCCAATGGCTCCGAGGCCGCCTGGGCGGGGGAAGAGATGCGCGTGCTGGCGCCGCCGCACCTGCTTTCGCTGCTCAACCACTTCAAGGGATTGCAGTCGTTGCCGCGCCCGGTGCCCAATCTGGCGCGATCGACGACCCCGTTGCTCGATCTCGCCGATATCAAGGGGCAAGAAGCGGCCAAGCGCGCGTTGGAGGTGGCGGCAGCCGGTGGCCACAATCTGCTGATGGTGGGCCCGCCCGGGTCCGGCAAGACCATGCTGGCGCAGCGCCTGCCGTCCATCCTGCCGCCATTGTCACCGGAAGAAATGCTCGGCGTCTCCATGGTCCAGTCGCTGGCCGGCGAATTGATCGGCGGCAAGCTCGCGACCGAGCGGCCGTTTCGTTCGCCACACCACTCAGCCTCCATGGCGGCCCTCGTCGGTGGCGGCTCGCGGCCCAGACCGGGTGAAATCAGCCTGGCCCACCTCGGCGTGCTGTTTCTCGACGAGTTGCCGGAGTTTTCGGCCAACGCACTGGACGCCCTGCGGCAGCCGCTGGAAGCCGGGGAAACTGTGATCGCGCGCGCCAACCATCGCATTGCCTACCCCTGTCGCTTCCAACTCATCGCCGCCATGAACCCCTGCAAATGCGGCCAGGCGAGCCCTGGTCGCACATGCCGACGCGGCCCACGCTGCGCCGCCGACTATCAGGCACGCCTGTCCGGCCCCTTTCTCGACCGCATCGATCTCAATATCGAGGTGCCGGCCGTTTCCGCCACCGATCTTGCGCTGCCGCCACCCCGCGAAGGCAGCGCAGACGTCCGCGCGCGCGTGGTCGCCGCGCGGGCGCGGCAGGAGGCGCGGTTCAAGTCCCTCGGCATTGCAGGCGTCCGCATCAATGCACATGCGACCGGGCAGGTCCTCGACCAGATCGCCATGCCCTCGGCAGACGGCGCGGCCCTGCTGCGCAGCGCGGCGCAATCACTCGAACTGTCGGCGCGCGGCTTCCACCGCGTCCTGCGGGTCGCCCGCACCCTCGCCGACCTGGACGATGTCGATACGGTTGGCCGTATCCACATCGCCGAGGCGCTCAGCTATCGCGGCGAAAGCCTGCGCCAGCGGCAGGCGGCTTAGTGGGCCTTGATCGGCAGAGCGTCTGCGCTGCCCGACGTGGCCGGCACAAAGGCTGCTGCAGGCTTGGGTTCGCCCGCAGGTCTGATTGCCTCCACCGACGTGGCAGTCTAGGAACGCCGCCAGTGGAGCTTGGGGCGGCACATGCCGCCTTGATCCGCCCACTGCCGCGTCGCCATGCTCGATCACACCCGTCGCCAGCCTCCGGAAAGACACCGCCGCCATGGCGAAGACCGCAAAATCCGCCAAGCGTGCGCCCGCGAGCGTGCGCCAGCCTGCGCCCGCCGCGACAATGGCTGCCGGTGGCATCCTGCCCGCGCAGGCCATAGCGAGGCTGATTGAGACCGGCGCGCTGATCCTGGCCGCGCCGATCGCACCGCGCCAACTCCAGCCCGCCTCCATCGATCTGCGCCTGGGGGCAACCGCCATCCGCATCCGCGCCAGTTTTCTACCCGGCCCCGGCCACAGCGTCCGCTCGAAGCTTGATGAACTGTCGCTGCACACCATCGATCTGTCGCGTCCTGCCGTGCTCGAGACGGGGTGCGTCTACCTGGTGCCCCTCATGGAGCACCTGGCCCTGCCCGCCGGTATCGCCGCAACGACCAACCCCAAATCCTCGACCGGCCGGCTCGACGTGTTCACGCGCGTCATTGCCGACGGCTCGGCCGCGTTCGATCAGATCGGCGCCGGGTATCACGGCCCCCTCTACGCCGAGATCTGCCCGCAGACGTTTCCGATCCTGGTGCGCCAGGGCACTACGCTGTCGCAGATCCGCTTCCGCACCGGCCAACCGACCGAAAGTGACGACACATTGCGCGCCTTGCAGGCCTCCGTCGGCCTCGTCAGCGGCGGCGTCGAGGATGTCGCCGGCGGCATCGCTCTGTCGGTTGACCTCGTCGGCGACGCCGATGGTTTGGTTGGGTATCGGGCACGCCGCCACACTGGTATCGTCGACGTCGACGCCGCCGGCTCCTGCGCCATCGCCGATTATTGGGAACCGATCCACGCCACAGCCAAGGGCCCCCGCCGACTTATCCTCGACCCCGACCAGTTCTATATTCTTGCATCCAAGGAGGCCGTGCATGTGCCCCCGACGCATGCTGCCGAGATGATGCCGTTTAACCCGCTGGTCGGCGAGTTCCGCGTTCACTACGCAGGCTTCATGGACCCGGGCTTCGGTCATGCCGCAGCCGGCGGGGCGGGCGCGCGCGTGGTGCTGGAGGTGCGCTCGCACACGGTGCCGTTCATCCTGGAGGATGGGCAGGTCATCGGCCGCCTCGTCTACGAACGCATGACCGAGATGCCCGAAATCCTTTACGGCCGCGACCTCAAGAGCCACTACCAGGGCCAGCACCTGAAGCTGTCCAAGCATTTCCGCTGACCAGCCCGTCGGGCAGCGCCGATACGCAATCGGAGTGATGCAACGCCGCCACTGCGCTAATATTTTCTGCACACCATACTTTACAATTGTACCGTGCCCGGCGTTTAATTCTGTCGTCAGACAATGGGGCAAATATCGTGTTGCGTTCCTCTCAATTGGTCCGTTTCGGGCCGGTTATTCGCGGGCTGTTGGCCACACTCAGTGCTGCAGTCTTGATGGGCGCTGGCGAGGCCCCGCAAACCACAGGTCCGACGGCGCGGGCACCGCAAATGCACAGCCCCGCTGCGCAGACATTGCCCCGCCATCTCAAGCCGGTGGCAGACGGCACGGCCGCCTTGATCGCCGCGGCCGGCGTTGGCATGCGCGCGCCGATTTACCTGCGGGTGTTCAAGGAAGACAGCGAACTCGAGGTCTGGAAGCAACGCCCCGACGGCACGTTTGCGCACATTCTGACCTATCCGATCTGCAATTTCTCCGGCGCCCTCGGCCCTAAGGAGCGCTACGCCGACTACCAGGCGCCGGAAGGGTTTTATGCCATCGAGCCACGCCAGATGCGCCCCAACTCAAGTTATCATCTGGCGTTCGACGTGGGCTACCCCAATGCGCTGGACCGCAGCCTCGGCCGCACCGGCAATCTGATCATGGTGCATGGAGTCTGCAAATCGGTCGGCTGCTTTGCCATGACCAATGCCCTGATCGAGGATCTCTATGCGCTGGCGCGGGACGCGTTCGCCGGCGGGCAAGCCGCAATTCCCATCCACAGCTTTCCCTTCCGCATGACGCCTGAACGAGTAGCCTCCCATCAGACGCACCCGCACGCACGCACCTGGGCGCCGCTCACGGCAGCGTACACGAGCTTCGAGACGACCCGCCGCCTCCCGCGCATTGCCATCTGCGAGAAGCGCTATGTGACAAACCCGGTTTGGTTCGACGCAGTGCCGAAGTCGCTCGATCCCGCGGCGGCGTGCCCGCCCCATTTCGAGGCCGCCACCTTGCCCCCGCTCGACCCATACGCCGCCGCCCCGCCGCGCGCCCTGGCCGATGGAGCAAAGACGCGCACCGCCGAAAATATTGCCGGCTGGGCCACGACTCGCGCCCGCCTCGCGGCGCTGGCCGCCGAGCATCGCCGCGTGCGCCGCGAACGCCTGCAACAAGCGCTCGTTGCCCGCGCGGCCACGGAGGACACCAGCGGCCGTTCGAACCTCGGTGGCAATTGACGGACGGGGCCGGGCACACAATGACTTGCACGGGCCGGCGCGCTCTTTCATAGAGCAGCGAAACCCGATCCCGTCGCCGGAGCCGCCCATGTCGCTCGACCTTCCAGGACCGCTGCTGCTTATCGGTGCCGGCAACATGGGTGGGGCGCTCCTCAAGGGCTGGCTCGATCAGGGCCTAGCCGCCGGCCAGATCCTTGTGCAGGACCCCGCCCCGCCTGCGCCCATCGCCATCCTGCTGGCCAGCTACGGCATCACCGCGGTGGCCGCTCCCGCCATGTCGGGCGCACCAGCGGTCATCGTCGTTGCCGTCAAGCCGCAACTGATGGAGCATGTCTTCCCGGCGGTAGCCCGGCATGCCGGCCCTGAAACCCTGGTGATCTCTGTGGCAGCCGGCAAGACCGTGCGGAGTTTCGAGCAGCACCTGCCCGGCGCCACCGCCGTCGTGCGCTCGATCCCGAACACACCCGCCAGCGTCGGCCGCGGCATCACGGCCGCCTTCGCCAACGCTCACGTCACTGCCAGCCAGCGCGCGCTGTGCGACCGCCTGCTTTCGGCCGTCGGCGCCGTCGGCTGGGTCGAGAACGAAGCGCTGATCGACGCCGCCACCGCCGTCTCCGGCTCGGGGCCGGCCTATGTGTTCCTGCTCGCCGAATGTCTCGCCAAAGCGGGCCAGGAGGCGGGCCTGCCGGCCGATCTGGCAGCCCAGCTGGCGCGTTGGACGGTGGCGGGCGCGGGCGAAATGCTGCACCGCTCCGATCTCGAACCAGCGACTTTGCGCCAGAACGTCACGTCACCCAACGGCACGACATTCGCAGCCCTGCAAGTGCTGATGGCCGACGACGGGCTCCAGCCGCTGCTGACAAAGGCCGTCGCCGCCGCCGCGGCTCGGAGCCGCGCGCTGGCAAGCTGAGCCCGCGGGTGCCGAACGCTACGACCAGGATCGTTTGCCCGCCGTTACTCGGCGATGCCGCGCTTTATCAACCAGTCGTGGATCAGTCCGGCGATCACATCGGAGTTCTTGTCCATCATCATCATGTGGCTGTTGCCCTTGATGCCGATGGCTGGCAGGTCGATCACGTCGACGATGCCGCCCTGCGCCTTGGCAGGATCGAGGAAGGCGATGCCGCCCTTGCGGATCGCCGGCCAGCGCGCGTCCTGGTCGATGAAGTCGCCGTAGATCGAGAGCGTCGCGACGTCTTTCAGCTTAGCCGCCTGGTCCTTATCGCCGAGCCCAGCGGGCTCGACCAGCACAAGCGCCCGCACCAGATCGGGCCGCGCCTCGGCCACGCGTAAGCCGAACTGTCCGGCCTGGCTGTGCACAAGCACCACGCACGGGCACACCTTTTCGACCAACTGCAGGTATGCGGCCGTGATCGCCTTGTCCGTCGATGTCCAACGCGGCACGTTCTGGCGCACGAAGTTGTCGTAGGCCTCGACCGGGAACTGCGACCCGGGCAGAACCTTGCGCTTCGAGGGATCGGGGTCGTAGCTGCCGGCGCCGGCGCCGATGCGAAACCGCTCGAACGGATTAGCGCGGGTGAGAAAGACCGGCTCGCTCGGAAAGATGTCCGGGTACATGGACCAGCCGGAGCGGCCCCGCTCGACCGCGTCTGAGTTGTAGATGTCGTAACCGCGGCGGACGAAATAGTTCAGCCACCCCTCGCGCCCGTCCGGCGTCGTCTCGTAGGTGACGCCGGTCAGCCCGCCGCCGTGCCACATCAGCAGCGGCAGCTTGGCCCGGCGCTTGGCCGCCAGGAAATACTGCACGTACATGCTCTCGACGAGATAGACGCCGTTGGGGTCGACCTTTGCGGGCACACCGCCGGGCGTAAAAAGAACCTCTTTGACGGGCTTGCCGGACACCTCCACCGAGCGCCCGCCAATGTGGAACGACCCCATGCCGCGCAACGCAATTGGGGCCGTCTCAAGTGGACCGGCAGGCGCCTGCGCAACGGCGCCGCGGATGGCGAGAGTTGCCAGCATAACTCCTGCCAGGAGGGCGTGGATCGCTTGCGAAACGCGCATAGTGGGGGGTCCCCTCGATTGTCGAAGGCCGTACTCTGCGACACGCTATGGCGCATGACAATGCATCCACGATCGTCGGCATCTCGGCCGTGTCGAGCATGGACCTTGCAGCCCGGGAGGGCGGTGTACGCTCAGAACAGTGAGCGCGCCGCAGCCGTTGCGGTGTTGATGATCCAGTCGCCGAGCGAGCCGTTGCGGAGCGGGAACGGCATGAAGCCCAGCAAAATGATCAGGCACGACGCCGCCATCACGATGCCTTCGCGATAGGGCACGGGGCGGAAGCGCATCTTGGTATCCGCACTGGCGTCGTTGACGTACATGATGATGACGATGCGGACATAGTAGAATGCACCGATCACGCTGGCGAGCACGCCGAGAATGGCGAGCGGCCACAGGTTGGCTTTCACGGCCGCCAGGAACACGTAGTACTTGCCCCAGAAGCCGGCCAGCGGCGGAATACCGGCGAGCGAAAACATCATCAGCGCCATTGTCGCGGCCATGCCGGGATTGGTGGTCGACAGGCCGGCGAGATCGTCGATGCCCTCAACCGAACCGCTTTCGCGCCGCATGCAAAGGACAACGGCAAACGCGCCGAGCGTCATAACAAGATAGACTGCGAGATAGATCAGCACGCCTTGAATGCCTTCCGGCGAGGCGGCTGCAAGGCCGACCAGCGCAAAGCCCATATTGCCGATGGACGAATAGGCGAGCAGCCGCTTGATGCTGGTCTGGCCGATGGCCCCCAGGGCCCCAAGGCCCATCGACGCAATGGACAGGAAGACGATGATCTGCTGCCACTGGGGCTTGATGCCGCCGAACGCGGTGATCATGACGCGCGTGAGCAAGGCAAACGCTGCAGCTTTTGGAGCCGCCGCAAACAGCGCGGTGACCGGCGTTGGCGCGCCCTGATAAACGTCCGGCGTCCACATGTGGAACGGCACGGCGGAGATCTTGAACGCGAGGCCGACCAGCAGGAACACAAGGCCGAAGATGAGGCCGAAGTTCTGCCCGGCGCCGGGCTTCAGCGCCACGGCGGCGATGTCGTTGAAATTGGTCGCACCGGTGAAACCATAGATCAGCGAGGCGCCGTAGAGCAGCATGCCCGACGACAGCGCACCGAGCACGAAATACTTGAGACCTGCTTCCGACGAGCGCACATCGTCGCGCCGGAAGGCGGCGAGCACGTAGAGCGCCAAGCTCTGCAACTCGAGCCCGAGATACAGTGCGATCAGATCGTTGGCCGAGATCATCATCAGCATGCCGGCGGTCGCCAGCAGCGCCAGCACCGGGTACTCGAACTTGAGGTATTTGCCCTCGCGCATGTCGGTGGATGCCAGCAGCAGCGCGCCGGCGCTGGACACCAGCACGATCATTTTGACGAAGCGGGCGAACGCGTCGAAGCGGAAGCTGCCGTCGAACAGGGACTGCGCGCCGAGCGGCTGGGTGGCCAGCACGACGCCCGCGCCCAGCAGCACCGCGATGGCGCCCCAGGTAACGCGATCGGCCTCGCCCTCGGTCTCGGGGCGGAACACGCCCCACAGCAGGAGCGCGATGGCGCCGAGGACGAGGATCAACTCGGCATGGAGCGGCGCGAGGTCGGCTAGGAAGCGGGTGAACATGGATTATCCAGGCGGGAGGTCGGCGGACTTTGACTGAGCTGGGACTATGCACGCTTTCCGGAGTTTCGGGTACACGATTTCGTGGCCTAAACCAACCCTTCAGGATGCCGCGTTCGGGCGCGCCCCGGTAGAGCGGCCGGTGCTGTCGTGCCGGGGCGATCAGGCCCTTCAAATCGACCGCTATGCCATGACGGCCCAAGCGCATAACGGACGGGCCGAATTTGCATTTGCTGGACCCAACCGCCGGACGCACCGCATGCCCGCGTCCCGCAAGCTGCCACCATTGATGACCGTAGACGACTGCCTCTGCTGGGAAGGTGACGGTCCGGACCGCTGCGGTATGCGGAGCCTCCGCACTCCGGCCCCGTTGCGCAACCGCCTCGCAAGAGGCAAAGAAAGAACAGGTTCAACTTATGACTGGATGGAAGGCGGAGTGCAGGTCACCAGCGCTCCCTTGTCACCTTACCGGTCGCGCATGGTCCGCGAAATGCGATCGACGAGGGGGCCGACGAGGTAGGTGAGCATCGTGCGTTCGCCTGTCGTGATCAAGACGCTGGCCGGCATGCCGGGCACCAACTTGCCCATCAGTTCCCTGGGCAGCGTATCCTCCTCGATCTGCACGCGGGCAGGGTAGTAGCTCTGCTTGGAATTGGTATCGAAGGTGATGTCGGCAGCCACGGTCAGAACCTTTCCGCGGGTGGCGGTGCGTTGACGGGCGGCGAACGCGGGGAAGCGAATTTCAGCCTTGGAGCCGGCCTGAACGCTATCGATGTCCGAAGGCTGCACCTGGACAGTCATGATCAAGCCCTCCTCAGGCGTGACGAGTTCTGCCAGTGTGTCGCCGGGCTTGATGACCTCGCCCACCGTGTGCACCTTGATGGACTGGATGATGCCAGCGCGCGGCGCCCGGACCTCCATGCGGGACAGAGCATCAGCCGTCACCGTCGTCTTTTCGCGCAGCTCGCCGAGTTTCGATTTCGTATCGCCCAGTTGCTGCGCCGCTTCCTCGACGCGCTGCTGCTGGATGACCTTTATTTGCTGGCGGCTTTCGGCGATGGTTTCCTCCGCGCGGGCGATATCGGCCTTGATGCCTTCGCGTTCGCCTTCGAGACGGTAGAGGTCGCGTTGCATCGCGGTCAGCTTGCTGCGCGCGAAATATCCCTTCTCGGTCAACTCCGCGAATTTGCCGATATCGAGCCGCAGGCTGTCAATCTGCTGGGCTTGCGAACGATCGCGGCTGCGCTTGCCGATGATGTCACGGTTGGTCTGTTCGATGCGCGACGCCTGCACGGCGATCTGGTTCTCTATGGTCCGGCGCCGTTCGGAAAATTGCTTTTCCTGATCGATCAGCATGCTGGCGACGTGCGCCTCATGGAGTCGGCTGGAGAGATCGGTCGGCCAGGCGATGGTTGCCTTCTGGTCGCGCTCGGCGAGCAGGCGCGCTTCCTGGGCGAGCATCGCATCGACGCCCTTTCGCGCAAGATCGGCATTGGATTGGGCCTGGACGGGTTGCAGGCGGAACAGGATCTGGCCGGCTTCGACGCGCTGCGTCTCGGCGACGAGAACTTCGCGCAGCATGCCGCCTTCGAGATGCTGGATGGGCTTCTTGTCGGAACTCACCGCCACTTGGCCCTGCGCGATGGCCGCGCTGTCGAGCGGGGCGAGGGCCGCCCAGCCGCCGAAAGCGCCGAACGTCAGGAGGATTGCGCCATAGCCGACGCGCATCAGCGAGCGACAATCACCGAGGGCTACTTTGGCGGGGGCGGCGAAAGTTGCGGTTGCGGCGGTCATCGGGTTTTTCCCTTCGGTCGATCCATGCGATCAGCGTTGGGATACTTCTAACGGTCCCGGAGCCCGGCGCTGTTTCGCTGGTAACTCGATGACAAAATGGACCAAAAAACTTTCGTTGGACAAAATGCACTAAGACAGAGACCGTCAGGCTATGGCGCGCCGCGCGCACAACAAAAAAGCCCGGCCGGCGTCTGGGACGCCGGCCGGGAGTGTTTGTGGTGCAAACTGGGATCAGAAGTGGAAGTTCGAGGCGTCGAGAGCGTGCAGGCCTTGCACTTCGATGACGAGGTCGTGCGCTGCGATGTTGTCGACGTGCTCGTGGATGAAGGTGTTGCCGCCCGTCTGGGTGACTGAGATGTCGCCGATGTTGGTCGCCGGGTTGCCGCCGACGAAGTGGCCGGTGATGCCCATTTTCTGGTCGATGCCGTGCAGGTCGATGATGTCGCCGGTGCCGTTGCCGGGCGCCGAGTTGTCATGGAAGCCCTTGATCACGTCCATCGCGCCGGTCATCGAGTCGTGACGGTCGTTGTAGGCAAAGAAGCTCTGCCCGCCTTCACCAGCCGTCAGGATGTCGGCGCCGCCGCCGCCCGTTGCGTGGCCGCCGCCGAAGCCCAGCGTGATGTTGTCGGCCTTGTTGGACCCGACGACGTCTTCGATGTTGAGCAGCGTGTCGCTGATCTTGCCGTCGTTGGAGAACCCGAAGCCGGCAGAGAGGTCGACATCGACGCCGGAGGCGCTGTGGCTGTAATTGACCACGTCCTCGCCACCCGCGCCGTCCCAGGTGTTCTGGCCGGGGCCGGAGACGAACACGTCATGGCCGGACGAGCCCGTGCCGCTGTGGGCGATGTTGGGGTCGGTGCCGTTGTCGAGGAACAGCGTGCCGACGCCCGGAGCCGCGGTTGCGTTGGGGTTCAGGTCGGTGATGGTTTTCGTCGGCATGGTCGT
>JANYHP010000635.1 GCA_025359005.1 Hyphomicrobiaceae bacterium
CTTTCATTCGCTGCCGCACGTCGACGTCCTCTTTTCCGCCGGCAGTATCCAGTATTTGGACAGCGACGTTGCAGCGCTGGTGGCGATGATAACGGCCCAGCGCCCCAAGCACGTTCTTCTGAACAATTTCGCGCTGACAACCGGCCCCGGCTTCTGGTCGCTACAACACCTCGGCGCGGCCATGGCGCCCAATCAGATCTTCAATGACGGGGAGTTCCTCGGCGCATTCGCGGCGGCGGGCTATCGCCTGCTCGATCGCTGGGACGTGGCCGAACTCAATTGCCAGATCCCTTTCGAGCCGCGTCGCCACATCAAGGCGTTCGCGGGCGTGTTCCTCGAACGCACAGACTGAGCTGGCTTTATACTGACCGCCGAAATTTTGACTGATGGTGCCGCTGGCCGCGCGTGCCGGCCGGCTCCGCGCAGCGGTGTCGGCACGCGCAATCGAAGGCAAACACCAACGGTCAACAGTATTGACCGTTGGTTTGATTGCTCAACCCGGGTCCATGCGACCAAACAAATCCGGCGGGTCGCCCTCTGCGGCGGGCACCAGATCAGCCATGCCTACACCGATCAAGCGAAACAGCCGCCCATCGGCCTCGCGAGCGATCAGCGTCCGCACAGCGGACTGGATCAGGTCTGCGCGCTGGGTCGGATGAGCGAGGCGCAGATGCCGCGTCAACAGCTTGAAATCGTGCGTCTTGAGTTTCAACACCACCGTCTGTCCGGCCAGTTGCTTGCGCTCCAGCGCCGACGCGACACGCGCGCTGAGCGGCATGGCCTCGGCCACGAGCGCTGCCTCCTCCGCGATGTCGCGCCGAAACGTATCCTCGGCCGAGATGCTCTTGGTCGGGCGTGACGGCGTGACAACCCGGTCGTCGAGGCCTTGCGCATAGAGCGCCAGCCGGCGCCCGAAGCTGCCAAAGCGTCCGACGAGATCGTGGGCCGCCAGACCCTGCAGATCGCCGATCGTGGCAAACCCCTGCGCCTGCATGCGATCGGCCGTGGCCGGCCCGACGCCGTTGATCTTGCCGATCGACAGGGTCGTGAGCCGGTCGCGTGCTTCCGCGGCGCCGATCAGCGAAAAGCCCGCCGGTTTCTGCATTTCAGACGCAAGCTTGGCGAGGAACTTGTTGGGCGCAAGCCCGACGGACACCGTGATGCCGACCTCATGGTCCACCCGCTTGGCGATCCACGCGAGCGCGGATGCAGCGGTGGGTCCCTGGTGACGATTGTCCTCGCTGAGGTCGAGATAGGCTTCGTCGAGAGACACTGGCTCGATGATGTCGGTCGCGGAGAGGAAGATGTCGCGGATCGCCACGCTTACGCGCTTGTACTTGGCCATGTCGGGTGGCAGCACCACCGCCTGCGGACACGCGTCCAGCGCCTTGAACATCGGCATCGCCGAGCGCACGCCGAAAGTGCGCGCGATGTAGCAAGCGGTGGTGACGACGCCACGTCCGCCGGCATGGCCGACGATAAGGGGCTGGTCGCGGATTTCGGGCCGATCGCGCTTTTCAACGCTGGCATAAAACGCATCGCAATCGACGTGCGCGATCGCGAGGGTCTCGATTTCAGAGTGGGCGAGCAGGCGCGCCGAACCGCACAACTCGCAGGAAGGCTGCAAGGCATCGACAATCTCGCAGCAATCACGGCAAAGGGCGCGCATGGTGCAGGTCTAGCGGTTCCCTCGCTGAGCGAAAAGGGCACCCCGGCCGCCGTCCAGGGCGACATGCAACAAGAATTGAACTGAAAGTGGCGCAGGAATCAAAAGCATTCACCAAGGCGGCGATGGCCACCATTGCCGCTTCCAAGAGCCACAGCCAGTTGCGAGAAATGGGTTTGTGCGCCTATTTCACAGCTGCTTACTCAAACCAAGATACTTGCCTGGGTGGCCGCCAGAGTTCATCCCGGGGCGGCCAAGACGACCCGGCAGGCAATACTCTGGGCTGAGATGTAACGCGCGTGGTGCACGGGCGCCTTAAGGATCGGGACCAATGACCGCCAGCATCCGGCCACGCCGGTCTACCGCCGACTATGTGCGCGATCTGGCAGCGGGCGACCGCGCCGCGCTGGCACAGGCCATTACCCTCGTCGAAAGCAGCCGTCCCTCGGACCGTGCGGCTGCCGACGCGCTGTTGCAGGCGGTGCTGCCGACGACGGGAAGCGCGCATCGCATCGGCATTACCGGCGTGCCCGGCGTCGGCAAGTCGACGACCATCGATCAACTCGGCATCAATCTGGTCGCCGCCGGGCATAAGGTGGCCGTGCTCGCGGTCGATCCCACGTCGACGCGCACAGGTGGTTCAATCCTCGGCGACAAGACGCGCATGAACCGGCTGTCGCAAAATCCACATGCGTTTATCCGCCCCTCGCCCACCTCGGGTACGCTCGGCGGGGTGGCCCGCAAGACGCGCGAGAGCCTGGCGCTGTGCGAAGCCGCTGGCTTCGACGTGGTGATCGTCGAGACGGTGGGCGTGGGGCAATCGGAAACCACCGTCGCCGGCATGGTCGATATCTTTGTCGTGCTGTTGTTGGCTGGCGCCGGTGACGATTTGCAGGGCATCAAGAAAGGCATCATCGAACTGGCCGACATCATCGCCATCAACAAGGCCGACGGCGACAATCTGCCCCGCGCCACCGCCGCGGCCGCCGAGTATCAGAGCGCCCTCAACATTCTGACACCGCACGACGCCCAGTGGCATCCGCCCGTGCTCACCGTTTCCGGTCGCGACAACCTCGGCCTCGCCGGCCTTTGGGAAACGATCGCGCGCCACCGCACCACGCTGACGGCCACGGGCGCCTTCGCGCAGCGGCGGCGCCATCAGTCGGTCGAGTGGATGCGCGCGCTGTTGCAGGAGCGGTTGCTGCTGCTGGCGACAGCTACGCCGGACCTGGCAGCGCGCCGGCGCGACCTCGAAGCCGCGGTCGATGCCGGTACCATGACCGCCCCCAAAGCCGTCGACGCCCTGATTGCAGCAATGGGGCTGGCACAGACCACCTCATCGGGGACATGATGGCACATGACCTGGGCTCCCCAATCACGCGGCGACGGCCGCACGACGGTTCTGCTGACGGGCTTTGGGCCGTTTCCGTCGGTGCCGGTGAATGCGACGATGACGTTAGTGCCACGGCTGGCACTGGCGGCCGAAATGCTGTTTCCCGGCATCCGCTTTCACTGTGACATCTTGCCGACCGAGTGGGCTGCGGCGCCGGCGCGGGTCGATGCGTTGGTGCATCGCTGGCAACCCGATCTGGTCGTGCACTTCGGTGTGTCGCGGCGGGCGCGCGGCTTCGAGATCGAGCGGCGGGGACGCAACCAGCGGGTGCTTGCGCCGGATGCGCGCGGCGCCACACCCAACGATCCGTCGCTGAGGCCGGACGGTCCCGCGCTGCATCCGGCCCGCCTGCCAGTCGCCGAGATCGTGCGGCGGCTGCGGCAGCGGCGGATCGCTGCTTATCAGTCATGGAATGCCGGCGCGTACCTGTGCAACGCGACGCTCTATCACACGCTCGCGGCGGATGCTCTGCGGGATACAGAGACCGGCTTCGTGCATATCCCGGCGGAACTCGTGGCCGGTGGCCGGGCGGCCTGGACCGATAGCGGCACCCGCACGAGCCCCGGCTGCCCGTTGACGTGGACTGAGGCCGAGACGGGTGGCCTCGAGTTGCTCGCCGCCTGCCTTAACCGGCCGAGCCCGCCGGATGCCGCCATCCGCCAGGCCTTGCAACGCCCCGCGACCGTTCGGTGAGGCACGGCGCTGTGAGCCCTTTTGAAGCCCGTATGTTGTGCCTCATTCGCCGCGCCGGTGCTCTTCGAGGCGCGGCATGATCTCGACGAAGTTGCAGGGCCGATGGCGGTTGTCGAGCTGCCACTTCAGAATGCCGCCCCACGCATCCTTGCAGGCGCCCGGCGAGCCCGGCAGGCAGAAGATGTAGGTGCCGTGCGCGAGCCCGCCGCAGGCCCGCGACTGGATCGTCGACGTCTCGATCTTCTGGTATGAGATCAGGTGAAAGATCGTCGAGAACCCGTCGATTTCCTTCTCGAACAGCGGCCGGATCGCCTCCGGCGTCACGTCGCGGCCGGTAAAGCCCGTGCCGCCCGTGGTGATCACGACATCGATGGCCGGGTCGGCGATCCAGCCTTCGACACGGGCACGGATCGTCGGGATATCATCCGTCACGATCTGCCGGTCGGCGAGGATGTGGCTGTCCGCCTGCAGCAACTCAGCAAGAGTACCCCCCGATTTATCGTCCGCCAGAGTGCGCGTATCCGACACCGTCAGCACGGCAATGCGCACCGGAATGAACGGACGGCTTTCATCGATGCGGGGCATGGTGTGGACCTCAGGCGTTGAGCGGCAATGACAGCGAGCGCTACGTCGGACGCTCATCATAAGGGGTCTGCGCGGGAACGGAACAGCCGGCTTCGGCACAGCGGGTGGCGGGCGCATCGTTAGCCCGGCACCGTTAGCCCTGCACCGTCC
>JANYHP010000637.1 GCA_025359005.1 Hyphomicrobiaceae bacterium
GAGCCCTGCGACGCCGAGGCGACCAGGGCTCTGCCGCACGCCGTGCGGCCACTCAGCGCGACCGCCGAGTTTTTAATGCAGGCCTACGCCCGCGCTTTACGACCAGCTTTTCGTCTGACTGCATCGGCACCCCGTTGTTCCGGGCATACTGAACCAGCGACGACTTGCATTCCGAGCCCGATGTCAAATACCCAACGCGTTGCGCGTTAGTATCCTGGTGTCGTTGGCCCACACGCGCCTTCCTGATGACCATCGCCATCACTGACGCTCGCAGGGCCATGCCACCTGACCACCTCACTCGCTTTAAGTCGACACTCACGAATTCGCCTCATGACCCGGGGCGGCTTCTGCCGACACACCGGTCAGGGAACTCGGCGCCGATCCGGCTCTAGCGGATCAGGCAATGGGTTCAAGATACCCGCAACTGGGCACCAAAACAGGCGACTTGCTCACCAGCTTCACGGCGAAAGACGGAGACCTCATCAGGCCCACGCCAAGCCGCTTCGGCGAATACAAGTCAGCGATTTTTCTGCGGCGGAGTCATAGCCCCTCCTGCGCGCGCAACGTACGAAAAGCGCGCTGTTCAAACAAACTGCCGATCATGCATGGCTCACGAAGCGGCCCTTATCGCACTCGCCCTGCCACCGCTGACGCATCGCACCTAGCGCCTATTTACAACGGTTTCTTGCACGTCCGGCCATATGCAAATGCTGCTCCTGGCGCGCCAAATTGTCAACGGCCAACCATACGTCCAGAAAAAACTGATCTCGCACATGCTCACGCGTCAAACTCAGATAAATGCCACGCGGACACGGCGGTTGATCCGGCCCTTCTTCTCGATCTTGGTCACGGCGATCGCACCGATCTCGCCGGTCGCGCGCACGTGCGTCCCACCGCAGGGCTGCAGGTCGACGCTGCCGTTCTCACCGATGACGACGAGCCTGACTTTGCCCGTGCCCATGGGCGGCTTGACGGACATGGTGCGAATGAGACTGGGATTGGCCTCCAACTCGGCGTCGCTGATCCAACGGTCGGTGATGGGGTGATTGGCCCTGACCAGTGCCATCATCTGGGTGGTCAGCGCATCCTTGTCGACGGCACTGGCATCCTCGATGTCGAAATCCAAGCGGCCTTCGTCGACGCCGATCTGTCCACCCGTCACCGGAAATTTCACCAGGCTGCAGAGCAGGTGCAACGCGCTGTGCATGCGCATCACTCTGTGCCGCGTCGGCCAATCAAGCGACAGCGTAATAGTCTCACCCACCGACGGAAGCGGCGCCCCTTCCGCCGGCACATGGACAATCCGGGACTTGTCGGCACTGTCATAGACCGTGGTTGCAATGGGACAAAGACCACCAGCGAAAGTCAGCGTGCCCTTGTCGCCCGACTGGCCGCCAGCAGCCGCATAGAAATTGGTCTGATCGAGCACCACGCCACCCCGCTCCAGGACGGCGAGGACCGTCGCAGCGGTCTCTGCGAGATAAGCGTCGGTGCGATAGAGTTGCAGGGTCATGGGCACTCCTACGGGTGTTTCGAGCGTTTTGCGACAGGCGGTTACACTTGGCCGGCGTCGACGAAGACCGGCGGCAACGGCGGCGCCGTCATGGCCAGCCACGCCGGCACGGGCAGGGCCTTCGAGCGCAGGAATTCCGGATTGAACAGCTTGGACTGATAGCGCGTGCCGTGATCGCACAGGATGGTCACGATCGTCTTTCCCGGCCCCAGCGTCTTGGCAAGCCGCACGGCGCCCGCGACATTGACACCCGACGACGAACCCACACAGAGCCCCTCCTCGGCGAGCAACTGGAAGACGATCCCGACCGCTTCCGCGTCCGGAATCTGGAACGCATGATCGGCCTTGAACCCGTCCAGATTGGCCGTGATGCGGCCTTGGCCGATGCCTTCGGTGATCGAGCTTCCCTCGGACTTCAGCTCACCCGTCGTATAGTAGGAAAAGAGCGCCGCACCGGGTGGGTCAGCGAGCGCGATCTGGATATCAGGGCGCTTGGCCTTCAGCGCCATACCGGTGCCGACCAGCGTGCCACCCGAACCCACGGCCGCGACGAAGCCATCGACCTCGCCGTCGGTGTCGGCCCAGATCTCAGGCCCGGTCGTCTCCACATGCGCCTGCCGGTTAGCGACATTGTCGAACTGGTTGGCCCAGAAGGCGCCCCCTGGTCGCGCAGCATTCAGCGCCTCGGCCAAGCGAGCGGAATACTTGATGTAGTTGTTGGCGTTCCTGTAGGGAACCGCTGGAACTTCGACCAGCTCGGCCCCGAGAAGCCGCAACGTGTCTTTCTTTTCCTGCGACTGGGTCTCCGGGATGACGATGACACTCTTATAGCCCAGCGCATTGCCGACCACGGTCAGGCCGATTCCGGTATTGCCCGCGGTGCCCTCGACGATGGTGCCGCCCGGACGGAGCAGGCCGCGCCGCTCGGCATCGCGGACGATGAACAGTGCCGCCCGGTCCTTGACCGACTGCCCCGGGTTCATGAATTCCGCTTTGGCGAGTATGGTGCAGCCCGTCTCCTCGGAGGCACGGCGAAGCCGGACGAGGGGCGTACGGCCAATGGCCGCGACGATCGACGGAACTGTTTGCACCAGACAGCCTTTCACGACATTGCAGGGCGCGGCACCGTACGCGACCCGCGGCGCAACGCAAAGGCCCAGCCAGACCAATCAGCGCAGCACCATGAGACGAACAGTGACAGTCACGACGCAACACGCCGATCCTGCTGTAGAATGGCAGGCATCAGACATCCCCGTGCCCTATGAAGCAGCCGTTGCTGCCATGGATGCGCGCGCCTCAGCCATTCGCGACGGCACCGCACGCGAGCTGGTATGGTTGCTCGAGCATCCGCCGCTCTATACCGCCGGCACCAGCGCCAAGCCCAACGATCTGCTCGCCCCGGATCGCTTCCCCGTGCATGCCACCGGCCGTGGCGGGCAGTACACCTATCATGGCCCCGGCCAGCGCGTGGCCTACGTGATGCTTGACGTCAAGCGCCGTGCCGCACGGGTAACAGCGGACGGCGAGCAGACCGGCGACGTGCGTGCCTTCGTGACCTTGCTGGAACGCTGGGTGATCGAGGCCCTGGCCCACTTCAACGTTCGCGGGGAAACACGGCCCGACCGCGTGGGGGTGTGGGTGCGGCGATCGGACAAGGGTGACGGCCGCGAGGACAAGATCGCCGCCATCGGCATCCGCCTGAAACGCTGGGTCAGCCTGCACGGCATCAGCCTGAACGTCGAGCCGGACCTGACGCATTTCGATGGCATCGTCCCTTGCGGAATTACGCAGCACGGCGTCACCAGTCTGGTCGATCTCGGATTACCCGTTTCGATGGCCGATGCCGATATGGCCCTCCGCCGCGCCTTCGAGACAGTTTTCCAAGTCGAAACGACCGGCCGCGAAACGATCGGCTGTGACAAGCCTGTCGCATGAAGACCGTAGCGTCGGATGCACAAAATTTGTGCGCGCACCCGCCCGCGCGCCACCTTTTCCGCCATCCCACTCAGGTGCGGGCCCCAAAGGCTGCACGCCTCAGCGGCACGTGCCGCTTTTTCACTCAACGAATCAATCTGTTACACTTTTGTCAACGCTTCGACCCGAACTGGCACAGCGGTTGCTTTCTTTCGGAACGTATTCGTTAACCGAGGGAGACTTCCGCATGTCGACGACGAGACGCGCGCTCATTTCGAGCGCCGCAGCACTGGCATTGGCGCCGATGATTGTGGGTGGCGCCGCGAACGCGCAGGACACGATCAAGGTCGGCGTGCTGCACTCACTGTCCGGCACCATGGCCATCAGCGAAACCACGCTGAAAGACGTCATGCTGATGCTCATCGAAGAACAGAACAAAAAGGGCGGCTTGCTGGGCAAGAAGCTCGAAGCCGTGGTCGTCGACCCGGCGTCGAACTGGCCGCTGTTTGCCGAAAAGGCCCGCGAGCTGATCTCGCAGCAGAAGGTTGCGGCGGTGTTCGGCTGCTGGACGAGCGTGTCGCGCAAGTCCGTGCTGCCCGTCTTCAAGGAACTGAACAGCATCCTGTTCTATCCCGTGCAATACGAAGGCGAAGAATCCGAACGCAACGTGTTCTACACCGGCGCCGCGCCCAACCAGCAGGCCATTCCGGCCGTCGACTATCTGATGAGCAAGGACGGCGGGTCGGTGAAGCGTTGGGTGCTCGAGGGCACCGACTACG
>JANYHP010000640.1 GCA_025359005.1 Hyphomicrobiaceae bacterium
GCCGAGCCCTGGCGCCTGATCGAGACGCGCTACCGGGTGTCGCCACCGGGCTGGCCGGCTGGGCTGAGCCTTCGGCTCGCCGTGATCGCCGATCTACACGTCTGCGAGCCGTGGATGGGCGTGGCGCGGGTTCGGCATATCGTCGATGTCACCAATGCTTTGTCGCCGGATGCGGTGCTGCTGCTCGGCGACTACCGGGCAGGTGCGAAGCTGTCCCGGATGTCCACACGGGTGCCAGATGCGGCCTGGGCCGCCGAGCTGGGACGGCTGCGCGCGCCGCACGGCGTTCACGCTGTGCTCGGCAATCACGACTGGTGGGACGATCATGCCGCGCAGCGACGGCGCGCTGGGCCGACCGAGGCGCACGGCGCGCTGGCGGCGGCGGGCATTCCGTTGTTGGAAAACAAGGCGATCCGCATCGCGCACGGTGGTCGCGTCTTCTGGCTGGCAGGCCTCGGCGATCAATGGGCGTTCTTTCCGCGTGTCCGGCCCCGGCGCTGGCGTGAAATCGCCTATGAGGGTATCCACGACTTGCCCGGCACGCTGGCGCAGGTGACGGACGACGCACCCATTATCCTGATGGCGCACGAGCCGGATATCTTCACCGAGGTGCCGCAACGCGTATCACTCACGCTATCGGGGCATACCCATGGCGGCCAAATCAGCCTGTTCGGCTATTCGCCAGTGGTCCCCTCGCGCTACGGCAGTCGCTTTGCCTATGGGCATATCGTTGAGAACGATCGCCATCTGATAGTCTCGGCCGGGCTTGGATGTTCGATGATGCCGGTCCGCATCGGCGCCCCGCCGGAAATCGTCAGTATCGAACTCGGCGTTTGATCGGCCGCGCGCCGAGGGCCTGAGCCAAGGGAGCAACATGCCAGATATTTCTGCGATCATTGCTGGCGGTGCGAGCAACCCATGGCTCTATCTGCCGGCGGCCATCGTGCTTGGCGCGCTGCACGCGCTGGAGCCCGGCCATTCCAAGTCGATGATGGCAGCCTTTGTCGTGGCCGTGCGCGGCACGCCGGCGCAGGCGGCGTTGCTCGGCGTTTCGGCCGCCATCGGTCACACCATCGTCGTCTGGGGACTGGCCGTGCTCGGGTTGGCTTTCGGGGCTCGTATGAATTTCGAGCGGCTCGAGCCTTGGTTGGTGCTGATCTCGGGGCTTTTGATCGTCGGGCTTGCGCTGCGCTTGATCGGTACTGTGCGCCACGCGGGCGACGCGCATCACGATCACGATCACGATCATCATCACGACAACGACCATGGACACGATCACCACGATCATGCGCCGGCGGGCGGCCTCGACACGCACGCAGCCGCGCACGCCGACGAAATTGCCGCGCGCTTCAACGGCCGCAGTCATGTGACCACCGCCGAGATCGCCTGGTTCGGATTCACCGGAGGCTTGCTGCCGTGTCCGTCGGCGATTGCAGTTTTGCTGGTCTGCCTGCAGCTCAAAGCGTTCAGTCTCGGTGTCGCGATGGTGGCGGCGTTCAGCATCGGCCTGGCACTGACGCTGGCCGCGGTCGGCGTGGGTGCCGCGTGGGGCGCGCAGCACGCCTCGACGCACTTGTCAGGCTTCGAACGGTGGTCGAAGGCGCTGCCGATGTTCTCTGCGTTGATCGTCCTGTCGCTCGGCGTGCTCACCGCCGCGCGCGGCCTCTGGCAATTGGGCGCCTTCGGCTGATGGCACACACAGGCCATCTACGCCGTAGCTGACCGATAACTGGTGGGTGCCGCCCGGCGCGATCGTGACCACCTGCGGCGCAATGGTACCGCTCTCGACGCACACGAATCCGGTCGCCATGGCGGCGGGAATATCGGTAAAGCTCGCGACCGACGCGCCAGGGTGCCACACCACCGTCGAGCGGCCACCGCTGCGTGCGATGCGGATGCGCCGCTGCAGCGTTGGATCGCTGATCTCGGCGTCATCGGGCGCGTCGGGGAACAACGCCACGGTCTCCGACGGCAGCCGCATCGCGCCGCATTGCGACTTTTGCCGGCCACCATCCGCATTGTCGCGATAGCTCAACCCATCAAGTCCGGTAACGGCCACGGCTGCGACGTCGCCGACGCGGAAATAGGTATGCAGCGCTTCAGTGAGCGCAACAGCGGACGCGCCGACATTGGTCGTCGAGAGTGTCAGGCTCAGGCACTGGCCGATGTCGAAATCGAGACGCAAGTCGCAGCCCCACGCCGCGTGAACGAGTGAAATCCGCGCGCCTCCCTCCGTCACAGCGGTGTCGAGCAGCGTCCAAACAGCGGTGCGCACCAAGCCATGCTGCGGCTGGCTGCTGTCTGTCGCGTGCGGGCCGAACCAGGGCCAGCAGATGGGGATGCCGCCGCGAATGGCCTTGGCGGAGCCGGCCTTCGGCAACGGCGCGCACCACAGCACGTCGCCCGCGCCCGCTGGCGTCCAACTCAGAATCTGCGCCCCTTGCAACGCAATGTCGGCGGATGCAGTCGGCGTGCGCACCGCTATTATCGAATGGCCGTCCCGGTCGATGACACGAATGCGCTCATCGCGGTGAAAGGCCTGATCCAACTCGGTCGCCGTTGTCATGATGTGAGCGGTCCTGCGACTGATCCCAAACGCAGAGCGTGCAGCGCTTACCGCCGCGGCACGCCGGGCGCGCGCGCCATGCGGGATTGTGCAGTGAGGCGAACTTGGGCGTTGGCGGCGCCAAAGCCTTTGTAGTCGCGGCGCTGCACGATTTCGAAAAAGAACCGTTCGTCGAACGTCTGGGTGTAGATCTGGAAATATTCCGCCGTGTCCTCCCGGTCGTAGAGGATATTGGCGTTGCGCAGGCGATCGAGCAGGGCGGGTTCGATATCGATCTTGGCCTCGAGGTCATCGTAGTAATTTTCCGGGATGGCCAGGATTTCGACGCCGTTGGCCTTGATCGCGGCGGCTGTTTTGAAAATATCGTCGGTCGCAAACGCGATGTGCTGCACGCCCGAGCCGAACGCCTCATTGAGAAAGCGCGACGATTGCGTGCGGCTCGATTGCGACGCATTGAGCACGATCCGCAGCGTGCCGTCAGCCGATTGCACGACTTGGCTTTTGACGAGTCCGCCGGGATCGAGCACATCCTGCTCGGGCGTTTTGGCGACATCGAGCAGCGAGGTGTAGAACAGCAGCCATGTCAGCACTTCCTCATAGTGCATCGACTGCGAGATGTGGTCGACCTCGGTGAGGCCGGCACCGACCGACGCATTCGTGGGAGTTGCCGGCTTGAACTCGATATCCCAGACGCGGGCGAGATCGCTCGCCGGATCGATAAAGTAGACAAGACTGCCGCCAAGGCCGCGCACGGCGGGAATGTCCAATTCCCCAGGGCGAACGGCTTGGCGGAACGGATGATCCAGCAGGCCCTCGGCGCGCGCGAGTGTAGCTGGCGCGTCGGCGACGCGGAGGCCGATGGCGCACACAGCCGTGCCGTGGGTGATATTGAAATTGCTGGCGAACCCTTCCTTCTCGGAGTTCAGCACGATGTTGATGCCACCCTGCGTCCAGCGGCCGACCGATTTCGACACGTGCGTGCCCGCTTTCGCAAAGCCGATACCGGAAAGCAGCTTTTCAAACGACGGGCGGCTCGCCTCATCGATGGCAAATTCGATGAATTCTGTTCCGAGCACGTACGAGCGTGGCGGCAGCGTCGGCGCTCCGCGAATCGTGTGCCCGGTCACCTGCCGGACTTGATCCAGCATGAAGATGAGTGAGCGGTGGCCGTCTACGGCCAGGCTCCTGGGCGAGCCGGCGCGGAATTGATCGTTGAAGATTTCAAGGCTGAGGAGGCCATCGTAGCCCGTCGCGTCGAGGGCTGCCATGAAATCGATCAGGGGCAGGTCGCCCTGGCCGGGGAAGTTGCGGTAGTGGCGGCTCCACGATAGGGGATCCATGTCCATCATCGGGGCGTCCGCGACCTGTACGAGAAAAATTCGGTCGCGCGGAATACTGCGCATGGCGGCAATATCGGTCTTCTTCGCAAACGTATGAAACGTGTCGAGGACCAAACCGACATGGGCGTGATCGGCGCGCCGGACGGCTTCCCAGGCATCGCGATAGTCGCTGACGTGACGGCCCCAGGCCAGCGCCTCGAAGCCGATGCGCAGGCCGCGCGCCTTCGCCCTGTCGCCCAACTCGCGCAGGTCGGCGGCGGCGCGGTCGATGCCGCCAAGACTGTCAGCAGCGACGTTGGAGCACACCAGCATCAGATCGCAGCCGAGTTCGTGCATGACGTCAAATTTGCGCTCAGCGCGCGCAAACGCTCGCGCCCGGCGTTCCGGCGGCAGGCCTTCGAAGTCACGAAAAGGCTGGAAGGTGATGATGTCGAGACCGAGATCCCCGACCATCTTGCGCACATCCGATGGCGTGCCGTTGAACGACAGGAGATCGTTCTCGAAGATTTCAACCCCCTTGAACCCCGCCTCTGCAATGGCTTCCAACTTCTCGGCAAGACCGCCCGACAGGCAGACGGTGGCAATCGACATGCGCATGCGCGGTCTCTCCGTTGCAACCCGAGGTCCGTGGACCTTAGCACGGCCGCGACTCTTTATCCGTTCGGTCGCGGGATCAAGTGGGGAGCACTCGGTTTCTGCGGCGTGCAGCCGCATGTGTAAGATTTCGGCCCCAGCCTTGATCCCGGTCAACAGCGTCCCGAGGGCGGGCTGCTGTACTCGACATGATCGCGGATTAGCGGAGTGCCCCCATGAAACGCGCGCTCGACGTATCAGGCCTTTCGGCTTTGCATGATCGCCTTACCGGGTGGTTCGCTCGGCACAGGGGGATGTCAGGCTTCGACGCGCTTGGCCCCAGGGCGGCAGAGCGACTGGTCCAGGACGTGGGCCATGCGATGAGCGACATGGCGGCGATCGCGCGCCCCCACGCCGGGTCAGATGTGTTGCTGCCGCAGCGGCTAGAAGCGATCGGCATCGACCCCGCATATTTGCAGGCGACCGAACGGGCGACCTTCCGGGAGATGGAGATCGCATGCGCGCGGTGTACGAACTGGCGCCGGTGCGCACGCGATCTGGCGCGCGGCGATGTCCAAGTGGGGCTGGACAGCTATTGCCTGAACGCCGACACGATTGATGATGCGCTTTTGGGCGACGTCCGTCGCGGTTGCGCGGAGGGGTCCGGCACACACTAAAGCGCGCGTCGGCGTGCGTCAGGCGCTCTCGCCGACGAATGGGTTTGTGCGCCGCTCGTCACCGAACGTGCTGGCCGGGCCATGCCCGCAGATGAAGGCGATGTCGTCGCCCAGCGGAAAAAGCTTTTTGCGTACGACGCTGATGAGCTGCTCGGTGTTGCCGTAGGGAAAATCGGTCCGCCCGATGGAGCCCTGGAAGAGAACGTCGCCCACCAGCGCAATGCCGGCCGCCACATTGACAAACACCACCGAACCCGGCGAATGCCCCGGGCAATGCAGCACGTTGAAGGTCACGCCGGCGATGTCGACGGTTTCGCCTTCCACCAGCCATGTGTCCGGCGTCACTGCCCGCATGTCCGCCAAGCCGTACTGCTTGGCTTGTGCGGTGATGCCGTCGAGCAGGAATTTGTCGGCGATGTGGGGGCCGGTGATCTTCACGCCGAGTTTTTCGCGCAGCTCGTCGGCGCCGCCCGCATGATCGAGATGGCCGTGCGTCAGCAGAATGCCATCCACGGTCATGCCGATCTGCTTGACCGCCTCGAGAATGCGGTCGACGTCGCCGCCCGGATCGACGACGACTCCGTGCTTGGTCTCCTCGTCGAACAGCAAAGTGCAGTTCTGCTGGAAGGCGGTAACAGGCACGATCGCAGCTTTAAGGGCCATGGCAGGGCTTTCTCATGCGCACGCACGGCGCAAACGCGCGTCGGGCTGCAGATGTCGAGGACGGTCGAATTACAGCAGGCTGCACGGAGTGGCGGTCATGGTGCACTTGGTGGATTTGGGTGCCTGCTGGCATTCGACGGACTTGGCGTCGGCGCGCGAAGGGAAATAGTACTGCAGGCCGTATTTGGCTTTCGCTTCCTTGCTCCACTTCTTCTCGGCATTCGCCGTTGCACGCTTGGTGCGCGCGGCCTCGTCAGTCTTGATCGTCGAACGCGACGTGACCGTCAGCGGCTCCTTGCAGGTCTTGGCGGACGCCGCGGCGGGCAGCAGCGCAAGGCCGGCCGTAGCCGCAACAATCGGTGTGGCAAAACGCAGAATGATCTTGCGCAGCATGTTTTGTGGCTCCTTGCGGGTCGGGTTATGCACCAGCAGATGCGCAAAATTTGAGGCAAATGCAACTGGCGACTTTGCCCAATCCTTAGGCGGCCACGGCCAATGTGGCAGTCGGGTCGGGCGCTCGGTCGCGTGCCGGCCATACAGCGCCAGCAGCAATGGCGGATCGATCGAAGCGGAGGTCTCTACCGTGTCCCCAGTGGCAGATCAGTTGCGTCTCGGCGGCGCCGCATCCGTCGTGCTTGGCCTTGTCTGTTGCCTCGCGGTGACGCCGGCCGCGGCGAAAGTGTTGCGGCAAAGTCCCTATGAAACGTTCCAGTCGGCGCAGTTGGCCGAGCCGGCCGCGCAGCGCTCGCAAGCGACACAGGCAGCGCCCAATGCGCCTGTTTCGCCGCCATCACGGCCACTTGCGAAGCCGGCCCGAGAGAGCGCTGCAGCCGCCAATCCCGAAACGGCTGAGGCCCCGAGCGAACGGGCGGCAGCCGCCGCTGAACGCGCACGGCGGGCCTTGTTGGATGAGGACGGCGGCGAGCATATCGGCACCGATCCCGAGCAGGTGGAACCGGATCTCGTGCCGGCTCCAGCAGGGCAAACGCCGCCCCTGCGCCAGAAATCGGCAGGCACGCCAGCCAAGCCTGACGTTAAATGCGTCGCCGGCTGCTGATCGTGATGAGGGTTATTGCGCCATTCCTATAAGTGGCGAGGCCGTGTAAACTGGCCACAGTGTTGCCGTGGTTGCGCCTATGGATGGTCCGTCAGGCGCGAGGGGCGCCGCCGGGCCGCGACAGCGCCCCTTGGCTGCACACGTTGGCGGGACAGGCACGGCTCATGACCCTCGGCGGGCGGAGATTTCTGCTGGCGATTGCTATCGTGGGCGCCAGCGTCTGCCTGGCGCTGGGCATTTCGCTGCCGATCATCAAGCTGACCAAGTTCCTCTTCTTCACAACAGAGCATTCTCTGCTCTCGACGGTGCAGTCGCTGCTCAGTCGGGGGCAGTATTTTCTCGGGCTGACTGTTCTGGTTTTTTCCGTGCTGCTTCCTGTTCTTAAATTACTGTATTTGCTTCTTCTTTCGACGTTGCCGCAGAAGGAGTTGGCGCGCCTTGCTCGCCAACTCCGGGCGCTGGAATGGCTGGGCAAATGGTCCATGCACGACGTGCTGGTGCTGTCGCTGATGATCTTTTTCATCAAGAGCCAGGGTGTCTACGATGCGTCGAGCCTGAACGGCGTCTACTTCTTCACCGCCGCCATCATGTTCATGATCCTCGGCTATTCGTGGCTTCATGTGGACGCGACGGGGGCGGCCGCCAAACAAGCAATAGCGCCCTCGACCATGGCGCCGCCGCGATCGGCGCCGCTGCGCAATTTTGTGCTCAGTTTCCTGATCATTGTGGCGACCGTATTCTTTGCGCTGGGGATCATCTTGCCGGCGATCAAGTTCACGACCGTGTTTGTGTGGAAGAATGAGCACTCGATCCTGAGCATCATCTGGGCGCTTTACACCAACGAGGAATTTTTCCTCTGCGCCGTGATATTCACGTTCTCCGTACTGTTTCCGTTCCTTAAGCTGCTATACCTGCTGACGCTCGTGACGTCGCCGGATATGCCGCACGAGTTCCGGGTCCGGTCCATCGCCGCGATGGAGTGGCTCGGCCGCTATTCGATGACGGATGTGATGGTGCTGGCGCTCATCATCTTCTACGTCAACTCGCTGGGGTATTCGGAAGCCCGCGTCGAGCCAGGCATCTACTTTTTTGCTGCCAGCACGCTGATTACGATGTTCGCTTACGGTTGGGCGCACTCGGTGGGGCCGAGCGCCAGAACCAGGGCGCCGGCGACGAACGTGCCCAAGATCGCGCCGGGGGCCGTGGAGGCCGGCGAAATCGTCGCGGTGCCGACCACGCGCGGCCAACTGCTCGGTGCGCGAAGCAGGCGCTGACGAACCGGTTTGTTGCCCTGCAACAACGACCCCGCGCCAATCAGCGGTGTGCAAGCGCGCACTTGGCTTGCTGACGCCATAGTCGCGTGCCAGAAACCGTCAAATTCTTGTGCGGCCTAGTGATTCGCGGGTGCGACACTGGCGTCATGCGGCGGAGACTGGGTTGATGGTGGCATGGCTTGGAGCAGAACGGCAGAAACGGCGTCTTGGACCGGCCCTCGCTGGAGGCGCGCTCCTTGCGGCCGGTGGGCTAGTGTTCGGGCTCGGCACGCTTGTCGTGCCCTTGCCACCCTCAGCTGAGGCCGCGCCGCGTGCCACCTGCCAGAATTCTGCGGCCAGTCTTGGCGTCGCCCGGGTCGTCGAGGTCGACACCAGCGCGGGCCCCCATTTCGGCCACCAGCAATACCACGACCTCAATTTTCTGGCGCCCGGTGAGATCGTTTTGACCTTCGACGACGGCCCATTGCGTCCCATGACCCAACCCGTCGTGGACGCCCTGGAGGCGCAGTGCACCAAGGCGACCTTCTTCATGGTCGG
>JANYHP010000019.1 GCA_025359005.1 Hyphomicrobiaceae bacterium
GTTAATGGGGGGATGGCTAAGAAGGCGTTAACGCTCGGCAGAGTTCGCTGAAGTGGCATTTCGGGTTCAGCGAAAAAACTCTGCGAAATCAGACAAGCTAAGCAGGCGTTCGTTGGGTCGCCAACGAAAGTCTGCTTCGCGTCGTCAGCGGTCACGCGAGAGCAGGCCGTGGCCGAGTGAGATCAGCAGGCCCGTGACCATGCGCGCGAACAGCGTAAACCCCATCAAAAGGATCGAACTCTCATGCAGCACGGTGCGGGCGATGATTTCGTACTGCGGATTGCCGGTCATGGAGACCACGCGTTCCTTGATGCCGGCGGCGCCCCGCATCAGGCTCAACGTGAACTGCGGAAAGAACGCAAACGTGAGCACCAGCGTGACGACCCCGAGCACCAGTGACAAGGCTACATTGCTGAACGATAAGATCTGCCGAATTGAAAACACAGCTACCCCCTAAGATCGCCTACACCAGCCGCTCGATCCGGATCGGCAGACCGTCACGCGGGCGCGGGATCGGCCAGTGCTGCCACTCGGCCCGATACCCCTCTGCCACGCTGACGCGGCTCGTGGACAGCAGGTGGAAGAAGAAAGTCTTGGCCTGCATATAGGCGAAATGCAGGCCGAGGCACATGTGCGCGCCGCCGCCGAACGGCACCCAGGCGAATTTGTGCCGGGTGCGGACGGCCTCGTCGGTGAACCGGAGCGGGTCGAACCGATGCGGCTCGGGCCACACCGACGGCATGTGGTGGGTGTAGAGTGGATTGATGCCGACGCGCGTGCCGGCGGGAATGTCGTGGCCCAGGAACTGGAAATCACGCACCGCGCGGCGCGGCACGCTCGGCACCGGCGGGTTGATCCGCATCGCTTCCTTGAAGGCCATCTCGCAGAGCGGCAGGTCGTCGAGGCGCTCGGTCGGCAGCGGTGCGCCGCGCGGCAGGCCGAGGGCCGCGACCTCGGCGCGCAGCTTGCCTTGCCATTCAGGGTTGAGCGCGAGTTGGTAGACGAGCGACGTGACAGAGGCCGTGAGTGTGTCGTGGGCGGCCATCATGAGGAAGCTCATGTGGTCGATGATTTCCTGCTTGGTCAGCAGCGTGCCGTCGTCTTTGGCGGTGCGGCAGAGTTCCGACAGGAGGTCGGTGCCGGTGCCATCGCGGCGGCGGGGAATCTCGGCGCCGAAGAAGTCCGAGATCACCGCGCGGCCCTTGACGCCGCGCCCCATCTTGGTGCCGGGCAGCGGAGAACGCACGACGCCGATCGACGCCGCCACCATGTCGACGAAGGCGCGGTTGACGGCATTGGCCTCGGGGCCAAGCTCGATGCCGAGAAACGACGTGGCTGCCAGATCAAGCGTCAGTTGCTTGATGCGCGGATAGAACGTGAAGCTGACGCCCTCGCCGTGGCCGCGGCCTTCGAGGTGCCATTCGGCGATGCGGCGGGAAATGCCGTCGTTGAGCGCCACATGATAGGATTTCATGGGGCCGGACTTGAACGCGACGCCGAGAGCTTTGCGGTGCAGGCGGTGCTCGTCGAAATCCATCAGCATCAGGCCGCGCGGAAACACCAGATCGAGCACCGGCCCCCAGCCGCCGGCCGAGGAAAAGTTCTTATCGCGGTCAAACAGCACCAGTTCGTTGGCGTCGGGGCCGAGCAGCGACACGCTGCGATAGCCGAACACCCTGGACCGATACACCGGGCCATAGGCGTCGTGCATGCGCCGCACTTCACCGACCGGATCACGCAGCACCTTGATCGTGTTCCCCACGATCGGCCACCCATCGTCGCCGGGGATGTGGTCGAGTGGGTGGGCTGTGCTCTTAGGGGGGGCTTTGGTTGGACCAGCTGATTGAAGTGCAGAAGTTGACATCGCACGAACTCCACGGCCTCAGTCGCCAGTCTGTATCCGAGCATGACGCGCTCGCCGGCGCAATTGGGGGCCGTTCCCTGGGCAGTTCATCTCTGTTCCCTTCTTCCCGCGCAATTCCGCGGGGGGGACAAGGGAAGTTCCAGAGAGTTGCCCCCTCATGCCGTCACCCAAACACCCCCGCATGTGCCGCCCGGAGTTCGCGCTTCAACAGTTTGCCGCTAGGGTTTTTGGGCAGCGTGTCGGCGAACACCACCGTCTTCGGGGCTTTGAAGCTGGCGAGGTGGGTGGCGCAGTGGGCCATGACGGCTTCGGGGGTGAGCGCGTGGCCGGGCTTGGGGACCACGACGGCGACGACGGCTTCCACCCATCGCGGATGCGGCACGCCGACGACGGCCACTTCCGAGACGCCATCGAGGCGGTAGATCATTTCCTCCACTTCGCGGCTGGCGACGTTTTCGCCGCCGGTTTTGATCATATCCTTCTTGCGGTCGACGACGGTGATGTAGCCCTCAGCGTCGATGGTCGCCAGGTCGCCGGAGTGAAACCAGCCACCCTCGAACGCGGCCTTGGTGCGCTCGTCGTCGTGGAAATAGCCGAGCATCAGGTGCGGCGAACGATGCACGATTTCGCCCACCTCGCCGGGCGCCACGTCCTGCATGCGATCATCGACCACGCGCGTCTCAACGTTGAGCACGGCGCGGCCGCAGCTGCCAGGTTTGGTCAGTTGCTCGTCGGGGCCGAGCATGGTGGCCAGCGGCGCAATCTCGGTCTGGCCGTACAAGTTCCACAGCCGAACATTGGGCAACCGCCGCGCCATCTCGCGCAGCACTTCCACCGGCATGATGGAGGCGCCGTAATAGCCTTTGACGAGGCTGGACAGGTCGCTCGTCTCAAACAGCGGCGAGCGCAGTAGCGAAATCCAAACGGTGGGCGGCGCGAAGAACGAGGTGACGCCAAAGCGCTGGATCAGCGGCAACAGATTATCGGGCGTGGGTTTAGCGGTGATGATGTTGATGGCGCCGGTGTAGATGCCGGGGCCGAAGAACACGTCGAGCTGCGCGCAATGATAGAGCGGCAGCGCGTGCACCATCAGATCGTCGCCGGAAATGGCAGCGTCGGCGATGCAACTCACGTACTGCCAGATGACCGCGTCGTGCGTGAGCATGGCGCCCTTCGGCATCGATTCCGTGCCGGACGTATAGACGATCTGCAAGAGATCATGACCGTGCAATGCGACCGTTGGCGGCGTCGGTGGCGCAGCGATCAGGTCGTCGAAGGCGATCATGTCCGGCTCGGGCGTGCTTGGATCTTCCGACGGCAGCCAGACGAACGACGTGACCTTGGTGTCGAGCTTGGTGGCTGCGCGGGCAAGAGTGGCCAGGCCGCTGTCGGTTGCCAGCATCTCGGCGCCCGCGTGACGGAGGATATAGGCGACCTCCTCGGGCTTCAGCATGAAGTTGATGGGGACCAGCACCGCGCCAAGGCGGGCCAACGCAAAGCGCAGCGCCGCGAAGCCGTGGCTGTTGCGCGCCAGCACGGCGACGCGGCTGCCTTTCGTCACGCCCCGATGCGCTAGGCCCGTGGCCAACCGGTCGCAGATCCGATCGAAGTCGGCGTAAGTCCACTCGGTTGCGCCACAGATGATGGCGGTGCGCTGCGGCAGGCGCTTGGCGGTGCGGCGGAGCAGGTCGGCCAGGGTCTGGCGGCGCAAGCTCGGATCAAGCGTCATCGGGCGGGCATCCTGTGAGGGGGGCTGTTCGGTGATCTTATGCGCCGGATGCCCCCATGTGGAGAGAAAAAGGGCGGAGATTTGCCATCACTCCGCCCACCCCATACGGGCTTCAAAAGGGCTAAGCCCTTTTGCGGGAGTATGAGGGCGGTGCCCTCATGTTGTTTTTCGTTTCCGCGCGCCAGCCGCTGCCGATCGTGCCCGGCAAGA
>JANYHP010000045.1 GCA_025359005.1 Hyphomicrobiaceae bacterium
CGCGCGCGAGTTCGTCGTCGCTGTCATAGCCGGTCTGCGTGGGCAGATCGAAGGCGATGGACAGCCCGGTCTGGCCCTTGGCGAGATTGGACCGATAGAGCGCATTGGACTTGGTGGCGGTCGAGTGCCCCGCATACGTGCGGAAGATCCACGGCGCGTCGGCGGCACGGGCGGGCATGGCGATTTCGGCCCGGGCGGACCCCGCGGTTGGTTTCGCCATGGACGGGCTCTCTCAGGTCTTCAGTGGATCAGCAACAGGTCGAACCAGACCCTAACGCATGGATGGTGCGACGCACAATCATCCATTTGACATCACCCATTTCAAGGGACAACGCCAAGCTCCGTGCGCGAAACCAGCGACATTTGACGTCACAAGTTGCGATCGAGCAGGCCGTTGATGCTTTTGTTGACGAAAATGAACGACGACAACCCCGCGATCATGCCGGTGGTGCTGGCAACGGTGACGGCGACGACCCAGTCGGCCATCTTCTTCATGTCAAAGAACCCGAACTGGGCAAACACCCAGTTAGCCAGAATGGCACACACCAGCAGCAGGGGGTAGATGAGGAACGCACCGTTCGGGTTCGTCATCTTGTCGCGCGTGAAGTAAGCGCCGATCGAACACATGATGCCCATCACGATGAACGCCGTGGGGTCGGTGTCGCAGGTCGCTTGCAACCACTCGAACAGGGCTTTGAACATGGCTTTGTTCCCTCGTGCTTGACGGTTACCGGCCACCCCAAGCAAGATGGTGGCCAACTTCCAGCGCGGATACTACTCGCCAAACGTTAACACCTGTTTTCCGCGACAAAGTGGGTTGAACGGCACAATTTTGCAGTGCACACCTTGATGTCGCGATGCAGTATGGCATGATCAGCCATGCAGAAAGCGACTTAAATCGAAAAGCAGCGTGGATCGCAGCACCTGCAACAATCGCGACCCACCCAGGAGACTCCCATGGCGCAGACGAGCAAGGCCCCGGCCACCAAGGATCTGTACGAAATCGGCGAGATTCCGCCACTGGGCCATGTGCCAAAAACGATGTACGCCTGGACCATCCGCGCCGAGCGCCACGGCGACCCGGACACGGCCATGCAGGTCGAAGTCATCCCGACGTGGGAGCTGGACAGCCACGACGTGCTTGTTCTCGTGATGGCCGCCGGCGTCAACTACAATGGCGTGTGGGCGGCGCTCGGCACCCCCATTTCGCCCATCAAGGATGTGCACAAGAACCCCTACCACGTGGCCGGATCGGACGCGGCCGGCATCGTGTGGAAGGTCGGCGCCAAGGTGAAGCGCTGGAAGGTCGGCGACGAGGTGGTCATCCACTGCAACCAGGACGACGGCGACGACGAGGAATGCAACGGCGGCGACCCGATGTTTTCGCCCAGCCAGCGCATCTGGGGCTATGAGACCCCGGACGGCTCGTTCGCGCAGTTCGCGCGCGTGCAGGACCGGCAGCTGCTGGAGCGGCCCAAGCACCTGACGTGGGAAGAAAGCGCCTGCTACACGCTGGTGCTGGCCACCGCCTATCGCATGCTGTTCGGCCATCGGCCGCACGTGCTGCGGCCGGGCCACAACGTGCTGGTGTGGGGCGCCTCGGGGGGCCTCGGCTCGATGGCGACGCAGTTGATCGCGACGTCGGGTGCCAATGCCATCGGCGTCGTTTCCGAAGACGACAAGCGGGACTTCGTCATGCAGCTTGGCGCCAAGGGCGTCGTCAACCGCAAGAAATTCAACTGCTGGGGCCAATTGCCGAAGGTCAACTCGCCCGAGTACGCCACGTGGATGAAGGAAACGCGCAAGTTCGGCGGCGCCATATGGGAAATCACCGGCAAGGGCGTCAACGTCGACTTCGTGTTCGAACATCCGGGCGAAAGCACGTTCCCGGTCTCGGTGATGATCGTCAAGCGCGGCGGCATGGTGGTGATCTGCGCTGGCACCACGGGCTATAACCTGACGATGGACGCCCGCTATCTGTGGATGCACCAGAAGCGCGTGCAGGGGAGCCATTTCGCCAACTATCTGCAGGCCTCACAGGCCAACAAGCTGGTGGTCGAGCGCCGCATCGAGCCGTGCATGAGCGAGGTCTATACCTGGGACGAGATCCCCAAGGCACACATGCGCATGCTGAAGAACCAGCACAAGCCGGGGAATATGGCGGTGCTGG
>JANYHP010000054.1 GCA_025359005.1 Hyphomicrobiaceae bacterium
ACTCGGCGCCGCGATAGAGTTCGGTGTGGCCCTTCTGGCGGCCGAAGCCCTTGGCTTCGATCACGGTAATGCCCTGCAGGCCAATTTCCTGCAATGCCTCCTTCACTTCGTCGAGCTTGAAGGGCTTGATGATGGCTTCGATCTTCTTCATGCGAGGCCTCGAAACTGCGGGGGATGGAACATGCGCAGGGAACGTTCCCCACGCGCGACGGGCGGCCACCACGCGTGGAATGCATGTGGTCTCATTAACCGAGAGCACGGACCATGCCAAGGCGAATGCAAAAATAATCAGCAGGTAACTCAAGCTATTGAACTGTCACTACTCGGGCGCGGGAAATCCGCAAGGCCTGGAGCAGTGGAAAAAGCAGCAGGTCGGCGAAAAAACAGGCAGCCAAGGCGCAGGGCGCCCGAAAAACTGCGGCAGGACTTAGCGTTGTGGCGCGAACGGCTGATCGAGCCGCACGTCCGGAATGGGGCCGAGCCGATGGATGCAGCCCCCCCCTGCAGGTGTCGCGAGCGGGAGCGGGCAGCCGAAACGCGGCGCATCCATCTCGATGACCTCGTGAAGTAGAGGTTATCGAAAGCATCCAGCAGTTGACTCCGCTGATGGGTCGCCATCCTGATAAGCTGCCTTCCGGATATACAGTCGTCGCGCGCTCCCGAGGATGTGAAGGGGGATCGCTGACGGGCGGTTGTGATCGCACTGCGACTGAGCGAAAGCTGGAGCAGTCAAAGCCCCGCCGATACGACGCGCGTCACGAAGCAAGGACACCATACGCATGACCACAACAGCCGACTACACGCCGCCGAAGGTTTGGACCTGGGACAAGGAGAGTGGTGGACGCTTCGCCAACATCAATCGGCCCATCGCCGGGGGGACACACGAGAAAGATCTGCCAGTCGGCATGCACCCCCTCCAGCTCTATTCGCTGGCCACGCCCAACGGCGTGAAGGTGACGGTGATGTTGGAGGAACTGCTGGCGGCCGGGCACACAGGAGCCGAATACGACGCCTGGCTGATCGAGATCGGCAAGGGCGATCAGTTCGGCAGCGGGTTTGTCGGCGCAAATCCCAACTCGAAAATCCCCGCGCTGGTCGACCGCAGTGGGCCAAAGCCCCGTCGCGTGTTTGAATCCGGCGCCATCCTGCTCTATCTGGCCGAAAAGTTCGGGGCCTTCCTGCCGAAGGACGCCGACAAGCGCACCGAAGCGCTCAACTGGCTGTTCTGGCAGATGGGCAGCGCGCCCTATCTGGGCGGCGGCTTCGGACATTTCTACGCCTATGCGCCGAGCAAGATGGAATATCCGATCAACCGCTTCGCCATGGAAGTGAAGCGGCAGCTCGACGTGCTGGACCGGCATCTGGCGGACAACGCCTTCATGGCGGGCGACGAATATTCGATCGCCGATATGGCGATCTGGCCTTGGTATGGGGCGCTCGTGAAGGGGCTGGTCTACGACGCGGCCGAATTCCTGCAGGTGCAGGAGTATACCCACGTGGTCCGCTGGACGAACGGCATCGCTGAGCGGCCGGCGGTGAAGCGCGGCCGCATGGTCAACCGCATGACAGGGGAACCGGCCAGCCAGTTGCGGGAGCGCCACGACGCCGGCGACTTCGCGACGCGCACGCAGGACAAGATTGGCGGCTGATCCGCTACCACGGTCGGCCAGGCATGCTACACATAGCGATCGAGGCGGGGCTGCTAATCCGCCTTGATACGCGATGGCATGCAGAGGAACCGCGCCGATGATCGCCAGCATCACCACCTCCCACGAAACACCCCGCGTGATCCGCATGCACGCGGCCGACAACGTGGCGATCGTGGTCAACGACTTGGGGCTGCCGGCGGGCACCGAACTCCCCGATGGGCCCGTGCTGCTCGAGCACGTGCCGCAAGGCCACAAGGTCGCCTTGACCGACATCGCCAAGGGCGCCGCAGTGCGCCGCTACGACGTGATCATCGGGCATGCGGCCGCGGACCTGGCGGCCGGTTCCTGGGTCAACGAGCGGCGATTGGTGATGCCGCCCGCGCCCGGCCTCGAAGGGCTGCCGCTGGCCACGCATCCCGCGGTCATGGACGCGCCTCTCGACGGCTACACTTTCGAAGGCTTCCGTAACGCCGACGGCTCGGTGGGCACCCGCAACCTGCTGGCCATTACCACCACCGTGCAGTGCGTCTCGGGCGTCGTCGAGCATGCCGTGCGCCGCATCCGGGCGGAACTGCTGCCGAAGTACCCCAACGTCGACGACGTGCTCGGCATCGAACACATCTACGGGTGCGGCGTCGCCATCGATGTACCCGACGCGGAAATCCCTATCCGAACCTTGCGCAACATCGCGCGCAATCCGAACTTCGGCGGCGGGACCATGGTTGTCAGCCTCGGGTGCGAGAAGTTACAGCCCGAGCGCCTGCTGCCGGGCCCCTCAGCCTACGACCTCGTCACCCTGCAGGACCCCGCTCATGTCGGGTTTGAGGCGATGATCACGTCGATCATGACGACGGCCGAACAACACCTCGCTCGCCTCGACAGGCGCCGGCGCGAAACTTGCCCGGCCTCCGATCTCGTCGTCGGGATGCAGTGCGGCGGCAGCGATGCGTTCTCCGGTGTTACGGCGAACCCCGCGCTCGGCTTTGCCAGCGATCTGTTGGTGCGCGCCGGGGCTACTGTGATGTTCTCGGAGAACACGGAAGTCCGCGACGGGATCGCCCAGCTGACCGCCCGCGCCGCAACGCCTGATGTGGCACGCGCCATCATCGAGGAACTCGGCTGGTACGATCGCTATCTGGCCCGTGGCCAGGCCGACCGCAGCGCCAACACCACCCCCGGCAACAAAAAGGGCGGGCTTTCCAACATTGTCGAGAAAGCCATGGGCTCCATAGTGAAGTCGGGGTCGGCGCCCATCGCGGGGGTCGTCCGTCCCGGCGAGCGCGCCAAGGTCAAGGGATTGCTCTATGCCGCGACCCCCGCCAGCGACTTTGTCTGCGGCACATTGCAACTGGCCGCCGGCATGACCCTTCACGTCTTTACCACGGGGCGCGGCACGCCCTACGGCCTCGCCGCCGTGCCGGTGATCAAGGTGGCCACCCGCACAGATCTCGCGCGCCGCTGGCATGACTTGATGGACGTGGACGCGGGCCGTATCGCAACGGGCGAGGCGAGCATCGCCGACCTCGGCTGGGAGATGTTCCACACCTATCTCGACGTGGCCAGCGGCCGCCGGCGCACCTGCGCCGAGCGCTTGCGGCTGCACAATTCCCTGGCGCTTTTCAACCCCGCGCCGATCACTTGACGCGTAAGCCTCACCGCTGTTAACGCGCGAGCGGAGCACGCATGCGCGCCCCCCCATTGCTTCTAGTCGGCCGATGTGGCGGAGTTGGAGTCCGAAAGCAGCACCGAGGACATCCCCCATGCGATACGCCGCGCCCGAGACGATAGAAAAGGCGTGCCACCTCCTCGCGTCCGAGCAGGGCCTCGCCCGCGTGCTCGCAGGTGGTACCGATCTGCTGGTCCAGATCAAGACCGATGTGCTCGACCCCGTCCTTGTGGTCGATATCAAGCACATTGCGGAAGTGCGCAGTATCACCAACGATGCCAAGGGCTGGCACATCGGCGCGGCCGTGACCGGCGCTGAACTCAAAGAGCATGCAGCCCTTCGCGCCGCGTGGCCCGGCGTTGTTGAAGCGGCGAACCTTATCGGCTCGACCCAGGTACAGGGCCGCGCGACGATGGGTGGCAACTTGTGCAACGGCTCACCAGCGGCCGACAGCGTGCCGGCGCTGATTGCCGCTGGTGCAATGGCGCTGATCGCAGGCCCCAATGGCCGCCGCGAACTCCCCGTCGAAGACGTTATGACGGGCGTTCGCAAATTGGCACTCACCAAGGGCGAAATCATCACCGGCTTCAGACTTCCTGCTCGACCCAAGCACGGCGGCGACGCCTATCTGCGCTTCATCCCGCGCACAGAAATGGATATTGCCGTAGTCGGCTGCGGCGTCGCCCTGGCCATTGACGACAAAGGCGTGTGCACAGCAGCCCGCATGAGCCTCGGCGCTGTCGCTGCGCGCCCGCTGCTGGTGGCTGATGCCGCCAATGCGCTCGTCGGCACCAAGGTCGACGCGAGCGCTCTCGACAAACTCGCCGCCGCCGCCAGCGCCGCCTGCCGCCCCATCGACGACAAGCGCGGAACCAAGGACTTCCGCATCAAAGTGGCCGGCGTGCTCGCTCGCCGCACAGCCCAGTTCGCGCTTGATCGCGCCCACGGCAAGACGACACAGACCCACTGATGCCGCGGCGGTCCGCTAGCGGACGCACACGTGCATTTCCATGACACTCATCCGGGGACCAAGGATGGCCAAACATCACGTAGTGACGACAGTGAACGGTGATCCCGTCGAATTCCTTTGCGAATCCGGCGAGACGCTGCTCGATGTCTTGCGCAATCAGCTCAACATGACCGGCACCAAGGAGGGCTGCTCGACGGGCGACTGCGGCGCGTGCTCGGTGACCGTGGACGGCCGGCTCGTCTGTTCATGCCTGATGCTCGGCGTGGAAGCTGCGGGCAAAAAGATCGGCACCATCGAGGGTCTTGCAAGCGGCGATAAGCTGCACCCCTTGCAGCAGAAATTCCTCGAGCACGCGGCGTTGCAGTGCGGCGTCTGCACCCCGGGCGTGCTGGTCGCCGCGAAGGCGCTGCTCGAAAAGCACCCCGATCCGACCGAAACAGAAGTGCGCTACTGGCTGGCTGGCAATCTCTGCCGCTGCACCGGTTACGACAAGATCATCCGCGCCGTTATGGACGCGGCAAAAGACATGAGGAGCGGTCGCCATGCAGGATAAAGTTCAATCACCCATGTCCAGCGAGTTCTCGGTGATCGGCACGCGGCCGATCCGGCCCGACGGCGTCGACAAAGTGACCGGCCGTGCCCGCTTCGGCGCCGATCTCAATCTGCCCGGCCAGCTCACCGGCCTCGTGCTGCGCTCGCCGCACGCGCACGCGCGCATCAAAAGCATCGATACGACAGCGGCCGCAGCGCTTGCCGGCGTCAAGGCCGTCGTCACGCGCAAGGATTTCATCGAGCAGCCTGACGGCACCAGTGCCTTCGGCGAGGGCACGCTCAACCTGCACGACGTGATCTCCACGGTGCTCGCCGGCGACAAGGTCTTGTTCGCGGGCCATCCCGTCGCTGCCGTCGCCGCCACCAGCCGCGAAATCGCAAAGCAGGCGCTGAAGCTGATCAAGGTCGACTACGAGGTGTTGCCCCACGTCATCGACGTGGACGAGGCCATGGCGCCGGGCGCGCCGCTGCTGCACGCCGGCATGATCACGCAAGGCGTCACGCCCGCGCCCACCACACCGTCCAACATCGCCAAGCGCATCGATATCGGCCTCGGCGACGTCGATGCCGGCTTCAAGGCCGCCGACGTCATCATAGAACGCTCGTTCAAGACCGCCGCCGTGCACCAGGGATACATCGAACCACACGCCTGCATCGCCACAGTGTCGGAAGATGGCCAGGCGGAGCTCTGGGTCTCGACGCAGGGCCACTGGATTGTGCGCATGCTGTGCGCAAAGCTGCTCGGCTGGGACATCAACCGCATCAAGGTAACGGCGGCTGAGATCGGCGGCGGCTTCGGCGGCAAAACCGTGGTCTATCTCGAACCGCTGTCGCTGCTGCTGTCGCAGAAAGCGCGGCGGCCAGTGAAGATGGTGATGAGCCGCGAAGAGGTCATGCGAGCCTCGGGCCCGACCTCGGCTGCGAGCATGACAATCAAGATCGGCGCCACAAAAGACGGCCGCATTACCGCTGGTGAAGCGCTGCTGAAGTTTCAGGCCGGCATGGCGCCGGGCTCACCCGTGGGCCCCGGCTGCATGTGCGCGTTTGCACCCTACGACATCGCCAATATCAAGGTCGTCGGCTACGACGTGGTCTCGAACCGCCCCAAGGTCGCCGCATACCGCGCGCCGGGCGCGCCCATCTCCGAGTACGCCGTTGAAAGCGTCATCGACGAACTCGCCGGCAAACTCGGCCTCGACCCCATCGAGTTCCGCCTCAAGAACGCCGCCAAACAGGGCACCAAGGCCGCTTACGGGCCGAAGTTCGGACCCGTCGGCATGGTGGAAGCGCTCGAAGCCGCCAAGGCCAGCGCGCATTGGCGTTCGCCGTTGGGCAAGAACCAAGGCCGCGGCATCGCCGCCGGCTTCTGGTTCAACATTGGCGGCGAGACCACCGTGTCATTGGTGCTCAACGAGGACGGCACGCTCGGGCTCACCGCTGGCACGCCCGATATCGGCGGACTGCGCGCCTCGCTGTGCATGATGGCCTCGGAGGAGCTTAAGGTTCCGCTGGAAAAAATCCGCGTCCAGATCGGCGACACCAACCAGCTTGGTTATAACTTCCTCACTGGCGGCTCGCGCTCGACCTTCTCGTCCGGCATGGCCACCGTCGAAGCCGCACGCGACATCAAACGCGAAGCCATCAAGCGCGCCGCCAAACTCTGGGAACTCCCCGAGGAGGCCGTCGAGTGGGATGCAGCCTCCGGCGCCGTCCGTCCCGCCGGACCCAACGCCGGCAAGCACAAGCCCATGACACTCGTCGATATCGCCAAGATCGCCGGCAAAACGGGCGGCCCCATCGTCGGCTACTCGCGCCTCAACGCGCACGGCGCCGCGCCGAGCTTTGCCGCCCACATCGCCGACGTCGAGGTCGACCCCGAAACCGGCAAGGTCTCAGTTGTCCGCTACACCGCCATCCAGGACGCCGGCCGCGCCATCCATCCGAGCTATGTCGAGGGCCAGTACCAGGGCGGCGTCGCCCAGGGCATCGGCTGGGCTCTCAACGAAGAGTACATTTACGGCCAAGACGGCCAACTCCAGAACGCTGGCTTCCTCGATTATCGCATCCCCGTGGCGTCCGATCTGCCGATGCTGGACACCATCATCATCGAGGTGCCCAACCCGGCCCACCCCTACGGCGTGCGCGGCGTCGGCGAGACGTGCATCGTGCCGCCGCTGGCGGCGGTCTCCAATGCAGTTTCGAGGGCCACGGGCATCCGGTTCGCCGAGTTGCCGATGTCGCCGCCGAAGGTTCTGGCGGCGCTTGATGCCGCCCGCGCGAACGGTGCCGCGAAGATCTGAGCAAGCCACTCTTCGCCCTTTGGGCGAACTGCGAAAGGCTTCGCCTCTCACGCTCTCCGACCAGGGCTCGCCGCCCTGGACCCGCGGACTTTGCGCCGGTGGTCCCACGCCCGCCTGAGAAGGGTTTCCAAAGGCCTCAGGCCTTTGGCGGGTTCAAAGGGCAGAGCCCTTTGCCTTTCCATCCGCGTGCTCCACATCACACCGTCATGTAGCCGCCATCCACCATGAGGATGGCGCCCGTCATGTACGCCGACTGATCGGACGCCAGGAACACCGCCGGTCCAACGATATCGTCGGGCGTGCCGGTGCGGCCCAGCGGCGTGTGCGTGAGGAACGACGTGACCATCTCCGGGTTATTCGCCCGGGCGTGTGCGTTGATTGCCGTTTCGATGAAGCCGGGTCCGATGGCATTGACGCGAACGCCGTCACGGCCCAACTCCGCCGCCAGCGCCCGCGTGAGCCCGAGCACGCCGTGCTTGGATGCGGTGTAGGCTGGCGAACTCGGCGTACGAACGTGCACAAACGACTGGATCGAGCCGATATTGACGATGCGGCCACGGTTGGCACGGAGCGGCGCCAGAAACGCCTGCGTGACGTTGAAGACGCCATCCAGGTTCACGCCCATGATGATGCGCCAGTCGGCCGCCACGGCATCGCGGTCGGCGGTGATGCCATTGCGTCGCGTGATACCGGCGCAATTGACGAGAATGCTGACTGCGCCCATGTCTTCGGCGATCCGTCCCGCCACCGCATCGCACGCGCCCGGATCGGCCACGTCGAGTGTGTAGCTCCGCGCACGGCCGCCAACCGCCTCGATGTCACGGACCGTTGCGGCCGCGCCGTCCGCGTGCGTGTCGAGCACCGCCACTCGCGCGCCCTCCCGCGCATAACCGAGCGCGATCCCGCGACCGATCCCCGAACCACCGCCCGTCACCACAGCCAGATGTCCGCCAAGAAGTCCTGCCATGTCGCCCTCGTCCGTTCTGTTGCGGCACCAGTCTAAGCCAATGCGCACGCCCGCGGCCAGCGCTTGAGCAATCCGACAGCCACGGCTACTTTGCCCGCCTATGATCAGACGATGGCCCGCGTGCGCGCCAAACGAAATGGGCATTGATGGAAACGCATGTCTTTCTGGCCGTTCTCGCCGCGGCCTTGCTGCATGCCGGCTGGAATGCACTGCTTAAATTGAAGCTTGAGCCGTTGCTGGCCATCACGCTGATTTCGATTGCCGCCGGCATCGTCTCACTGCCGCTCATTCCGTTCGCAGCCCTGCCGAATGCGGCAGCATGGCCCTATATCGCGGCGTCTCTCGCGTTGCATATGATCTACTATCTCTCGCTTGGCGCGGCTTATCGCGAGGGCGACCTCAGCCAAGTCTACCCGATCGCGCGCGGCACCGCCCCGCTCATCACCGCGCTTGGCAGCGCTTTGTTTATTGGCGAAGCGCTCAATCCTGCTGGATCGGCGGGCGTCGCTGTTCTCGCCTGTGGCATTCTCCTGTTATCGTTTAAGAACGGTGTGGCGCTGGTCGACATCAATTGGCGGCCCGTCGGCTTTGCCCTCATCACCGCGGCTTCGATTTCGGCCTACACGCTGATCGACGGAATCGGCGCACGGGCGGCCGGCGCCGCAATCCAGTACGCCACGTGGCTGTTCCTGCTCGATGGCGTCATGATGCTCGCCTTCGGCTTCTGGCGCTGGCCCCGCACACTGGTCGGCGACTTCTATCGCGCGCGCTGGTCCATGTTTGCAGGCGGCGCGATGTCGATGGCCGCCTACGGCATCGCAATATGGGCGATGACGCAGGCACCGATCGCGCTGGTCGGCGCGCTGCGAGAAACCAGCGTGCTGTTCGCAGCCGTCATCGGTATCGTCGTCTTGCACGAGCGCATCCACGCCCGCCGCATCATCGCGGCGCTGCTCATCCTCGCCGGCATGCTGCTGATCCGATTGCGGTGAGGCGCCTCACCGGCCACCGCTGGGCGAACCAAGCCCGGATGCCGAGACCGCCGAACCATCGAGACCGGCAACACCATCGGGCGCCGCGCGCACCACTCGCAGCCGGCTGTCCCTGAGTTCCCCCGCCTCCTCCAGGATAGGGTAGGCGACTGACGTCAGATGCGAGTTGATGCGCTTCAGGTCCCGGATGACATCGAGATGGATCGAACTCGTTTCCAGGCTCTCCGCCCGCCCATCGCGCAGCCGCGCGAAATGCCGATCCGCTGCCTCGAACTCCTGGGCGCGGACGACAGTTTTGACGTGCAGCAGACGCCGCGCCAGTGCCACGTCGCGCGTCAGGAACACGTTCAAGGCAAGCCGCATATTGTCGACAACCTGGCCGTGAAAATGCCGGATCTCGGCCAGCCCCTCGGCTGAGAACATCACGCGCTTGCGGATCCGCTTTTGCGCCAACTCCATCAGATTGCGATCGATGATGTCGCCGATGTGCTCGAGATTGGTGGTGAACGTCAGCACCTCGACATAGCGCCGGCTCTCACGCTCATCCATATCCGCCTTGGACGCCTTGATGAGATAGAGCTTGATGGCTTCGTAGAGCGCATCGACGCGATCGTCCTGCTTCTCGATCTCTTTGGGCAACCGCGGATCGGTCGTCTCTAACGCGTCAAGCGACCGCTTGAGCATGCCGAGCACGATATCGCCGATATTCAATGTCTCACGCTCCGCACACGCCAGCGCTTCGGACGGTGTATCAAGGACGCTTTGATCGAGGTGCTGTGGCCGCGTTTGATCGTCGATCGCCGCCACAGTTGGCAGAATGGCACACACCAGCCCAGCGAGCGGCCCCAGCAGAGGCAAGAACACGAGCGCCACCGCCAGATTGAAGACCGTGTGAAAATTGAGGATCGAGCGCCCGGGATCAGCGCTCAGGTAGCCGATGAGCGCCGGCAGTTGGCCGACAAGCGGTAAGACCAGCAGCGCCATCACTGTTCGCGATATCAGGTTCGCCAACGGCACGCGGCGGGCGGCGACCGGGG
>JANYHP010000058.1 GCA_025359005.1 Hyphomicrobiaceae bacterium
CTGTCACCGTAATTGCAGCGTTGCGACAAACGGCCAAAGCGCCGTTACATCGCCTTGACGATGCTCTCGGTCACTTTCTTTGCGTCGCCGAGCAGCATCATGGTGTTGTCGCGGTAGAAGAGCGTGTTGTCGATGCCGGCATAGCCCGACGCCAATGACCGCTTGTTGAACATCACGGTACCGGCTTTCCAGACCTGCAGCACGGGCATGCCGTAGATCGGCGACGTCTTGTCCTCTTCGGCTGCAGGGTTGGTGACGTCGTTGGCGCCGATGACATAGGCGATGTCGGCTTGGCTGAACTCGTTATTGATGTCGTCGAGCTCGAACACCTCGTCGTAGGGCACGTTGGCCTCGGCGAGCAGCACGTTCATGTGACCGGGCATGCGGCCAGCCACCGGATGGATGGCGTATTTCACGTCCACGCCGGCTTTCTTGAGGTTGTCGGCCATTTCGCGCAGTGCGTGCTGGGCCTGGGCGACGGCCATGCCGTAACCCGGCACGATAATCACCTTGCCGGCGTTCTTGAGCAGGAACGCGGCGTCTTCGGCCGAGCCGAGCTTGACCGGTTTCTGCTCGCCCTTTTCGCCCGAGGCGGCAGCCACTTCGCCGCCGAAGCCGCCGGCAATCACTGACAGGAACGAGCGGTTCATACCTTTGCACATGATGTAGGAGAGGATCGCGCCGGACGAGCCGACGAGCGCGCCGGTGATGATCAGGGCGATATTGCCGAGCGTGAAGCCGATGCCGGCCGCGGCCCAGCCCGAGTATGAGTTCAACATCGACACCACGACAGGCATGTCGGCGCCGCCGATGGGCACGATGATGAGCACGCCGAACAGCAGCGAGGCGAGTGTGATTATCCAGAACAGCCAGGCCGAGCCGCCCGACTGGACGAACCAGGTCACCATGAGGATTATGAAGGCGGCGAGCGCCAGGTTGATCGCGTGGCGCATGGGCAGCATGATCGGCTTGCCCGACATGCGGCCGGACAACTTCATGAAGGCGATGACCGATCCTGTGAAGGTGATGTCGCCGATGGCGACACCGAGCACCATTTCAACGAGGCTCGCACCCTTGATGCCGAGGGCTGGCTTGGCCGGATCGGCGAGAATGCCAAACGCTTCGGGTGCGTAGAGGGCGCCGGCTGCCACGCACACCGCCGCCATGCCGACGAGGCTGTGGAAGGCGGCGACCAATTCCGGCATCATCGTCATGGGAATGGTGCGCGCCGTGTAGGCGCCGATGCCGCCGCCGATGGCGAGCGCTGCCAGGATCAAGAGCCACGTCAACGTACCGTCGATGTCGCCGAGTTGGGTCAAGGTCGTCAGGATGGCGATGGTCATGCCGATCATGCCGAACAGGTTGCCCTGCCGCGACGTGACGGGGCTCGACAAGCCGCGCAGCGCCATGATGAACAGCACACCGGATACGAGATAGAGCAGGGCGGCGATGTTGGCGGTCATGGGGCGGGGCTCGATGCTGGATTGAGGGGCCCGCCGAATGCAGGCCGCGCTGGTATTGGTCAGGTCGTCTCGGGATTGGGGGCTGGTTCAGAGAGCTGGTCAAAGGGCCAAAGCAGCCCGAGCGAAAACGAAATCTGCGCAAATGGCTCGGTGCAGACCTCGTCAGCGTCGAACCACGTTCCGTCGAGTTGCCAGTGCCCCGCGTCTAATGAAAAGGTTTCAAGACACCGCACGCGCGGATCGAGCAGCCACAAGTGCCGGACGCCGAACTCTGCATAGATGCGCCGCTTGTCACCGCGGTCGTATTTCTCGGTCGAGGGCGACAGCGTTTCGAGGACCCAGTCCGGGGCCACTTCGATGAATGCCTTTGAAACCGCCGCCGCCGGCAACCGCTCGCGCGTCCACCCTGCGAGGTCTGGCACGACGACGTGTGTCCGGAGGTGAAGCTCAGGTTCTGGCATGAAGATCCAACCGCCTGGACCGTTGATCCCGAATTGATATGGCCCGCCAAGCGCAACATTTGCCGCGCCTGACGCAGAAACATGCCGGGGCACCGGGCGCGGACGTGTCACCAGCGCACCATAGAGGATCTCCGCCACCAAATGCGGCGGCACCGCTTCCAAATCGGCGTAGGTGGCCGGTTTCAGACGTTCGGCGAGCGCGGCGCACATGTGTTGGTACTCCAGTCCCCGGTACGAGCCGGTCTCACTTCTTGGCCGGTGCTTCCTTTTTCTTGTACATCGCTAGCATGCGCTGGGTGACGAGGAAGCCGCCGAAGATGTTCACCGAGGCCATGATCAGCGCCAGGAAGCCGAACAATTTGGCCAGATAGCTGCCCGACGAAATGGCGGCCACGCCGACCGCCAGCAAGGCGCCGACGACGATCACCGACGAGATGGCGTTGGTGACGCTCATCAGCGGTGTGTGCAGGGCAGGCGTCACCGACCAGACGACGAAATAGCCCACAAAAATGGCGATCACGAACACCATCAGTTCGTAGACGACCGGATCGATGGCTGTGCCGCCCGAGGCGTGGGCCGGCAATGCGAAGAGGGACAGGGCCAGTGCAGTCGCGAGCGTTTTCATCTCAGGCTCCCTTCACGGCGCCGTTGGCGGCGGCCGGTGCTGCGGGCGCGGTGGCTGGCTGCGAGAGGCTCGGATGGATGACCGCGCCGCCCTTGGCCACCAGCGTGCCCTTGATGATGTCATCGTCCCAGTTGATCGCGAAGGCCTTCGTCTTCTTGTCGAACATGGTGTCGAGGAAGGCGAGCAGGTTCTTGGCGTAAAGACTGGAGGCATTGACCGGGATCTCGCCCGCAAGGTTGAGCGGCCCGGCAATGGTGACACCCTTGTGCTCGACAACCTTATCGGGCTGCGTCAGTTCGCAATTGCCACCGCGCTCGGCGGCGAGATCGACGATGACGGCGCCGGACTTCATGCTGTCGACCATGGCCGCCGTGATCAGGCGCGGCGCTGGTCGGCCGGGGATCAACGCCGTGGTGATGACGATGTCCTGTGTCTTGATGTGGTTGGCGACAAGCTCGGCTTGCTTCTTCTGGTATTCGGCGCTCATCGGTTTGGCATAGCCCGCAGCCGTCTGCGCCTGTTTGAATTCGTCATCTTCGACAGCAATGAACTTGCCGCCAAGGGAGGCGACCTGTTCCTTGGACGCCGGCCGGACGTCGGTAGCCGTTACGATGGCACCGAGGCGTCGAGCGGTGGCGATGGCCTGCAGCCCGGCAACGCCGGCGCCCATGATGAAGACGCGGGCCGCCGGCACCGTGCCTGCCGCCGTCATCATCATCGGCATAGCCTGTTCGAACATCGCGGCCGCGTCGATCACCGCCTTGTAGCCGGCGAGATTGGCCTGTGACGACAGCACGTCCATGGACTGAGCGCGCGTGATGCGCGGCATAAGTTCCATCGAGAACAGGTTGGCGCCGGTCGCGGCCAGCGCGTCGAGGCCCGCGCGGTCATCGTGGGGGCTGATCATGGCGGCGACCATGGCGCCGGGCTTCAGCGCCTTGACCTCGTCGGGTGACGGCCGCCGCACCTTGAGCAGGATATCGGCGCCAGCCAGCGTTTCCGCCGCCGTCTTCATGATCTCGGCGCCGGCCGCCGCCAGCGTTTCATCCGAGAAACGCGAGCGTTGGCCGGCGCCGCTCTCGACGCGCACCTGGCAGCCGAGCGCCTTGAATTTCTTCACCGTCTCGGGCGAGACGGCCGTCCGCGGCTCGGTCTGACCTTCGGACGTTACTGCGATGATGGTCATGGACGACCTCGGAAAACACGCGGGAATTTGAGCCGGACCACCCAGGACAACCCGGGAAGCGCCGGCAGGCAATGTCAGGCTTTGGCGTGGAGACGTGACGCGCAGACCAAAATGTGTCGCGTCGCGGTCGGGGCCGGATCCGTTACACGAGTGTGATAAGCATGCCGAGCATCAACAGGGCCACCAGCGTGGTCAGGATGATCGCACCGCGGACGAAGCCGCTGTAAGTGCGCATGTGTTCGGGATAGTCCATGGCCGGGTGGCCGCCCCTGGTATCAACGGACATGATGCCTCGCGTAAGCTGCTGGAAGACGACCGAACGCACACAGCGTTCACAGTCTCTCGTAGCTCAGGTCCGGCGGGCCATCAAGGTGCCTCATTTTGGTAGGGTCGGGTCGTCCGCGACGCTGACGCCAAAAAAATGGGCATCGTAGGTCCGCTTGGGCGAGCCTGCGCTGGTCCAACACGCACCTGACAGGTTGGCGCGTTGCTGTGCCGCGCCGTTGGCCGCGTTGGCATCCGAACCGCGAAGGCGTATCTGAGACGGGATCGGATGCCAGCCATCCCGACGCCCGAGGGCCCCTTGCTACGGACCGCTGACACGGCATGACTTATAAGTTGACATTCCTCGGCACCGGCAGTTCCGGCGGTGTCCCGCGCATCGGGCATCACTGGGGCGCGGCCGACCGCACGAACCCAAAGAACCGTCGCCGCCGCTCGGCAGTCGTCGTCGAGCGCCAGGGGCCGCACGGCACCACCACCGTGCTCGTCGATACCCCGCCCGACCTGCGCGACCAGTGCCTCGAGCGCGACGTCATGCGCGTCGATGGCGTGCTCTATACCCACGATCATGCCGACCACACCCATGGCATCGACGACTTGCGCGCGTTCGCCATCGCCGAGCGCCGCCGCATTGACGTCTACATGGATGATGCAACCTGGGACAATCTGCTGGTCCGCTTTCGCTATTGCTTCGAGCAGAAGCCGAACTCCGCCTACATGCCCATTCTCAGGCGTCACGCTATCGCGCCGGGCCATCCCATCACCATCGACGGCAAGGGTGGGCCAATTACAGCGCTGCCGATCCTGCAGGATCACGGCGAGATGCCATCGCTCGGTTTTCGTTTCGGCCGTCTTGTCTATTCGCCCGACATCGTCGGCATTCCGGAGGCATCAGAGAGAGCCTTCGAGGGTCTCGACATGTGGATCGTCGATGCGCTGCGCCCCATGCCGCACCCGAGCCACTGGAGCGTCAAGCAGGCGCTGGCGCAGATCGCGCGATTCCAGCCCAAAGAAGCGCTGCTGACCCACATGCACGTCGATCTCGACTATGATGAGTTGTGTCGCAAGCTGCCCGAGCGTGTGCGGCCCGCGTATGATGGACTGACTGTCACGTTCGAAGGGGATCCGACATGGATGTGATCCACGGCTCCGATCATGTGCCGCGGGGTGCGCGCGGCGCCGTCCTGGCCATCGGCAATTTCGACGGTGTGCATCGCGGCCATCAGGTGTTGCTGGCGCGCGCACGGGCGATTGCAAAGCCGTTGGCGGCGCCGGCTGGCGTGCTCGCGTTCGAGCCACATCCGCGGACGCTGTTCCAGCCTGATCGCCCGCACTTCCTGTTGACCACCATGACCGAGCGCATCGCCCTGTTCCGCCGCTTCGGCATGGACCTGACCGTTGTGCTGCCGTTCAACCGCGCGCTCGCGGGCCTTTCTGCCGAACATTTCGTCGAACGTGTGCTGGTCGCCGGCCTCGGCATTCGCCACGCCGTCATCGGCTACGATTTCCACTTCGGCAAGGATCGCGGCGGCTCGCCGGCTTATCTCGTGGCCGCCGGCAACGAGATGGGCTTCGGCGTCACCGTCGTCGATCCGGTGGCAGACGGCGGCGAGGTCGTTTCATCCAGCGCCATCCGTGCCGAGCTTGCGCAGGGCGACGTCGAGGGCGCGGCAAGCCTGCTTGGCCACACCTGGCGGGTCGCCGGCGTCGTCAAGGGTGGCGCGCATCGCGGCACCGGCATGGGCTATCCGACCGCTAACATTGGTCTCGCGCCGGGCATCGCGCTGGCACACGGCATCTACGCGGTTCGCGT
>JANYHP010000077.1 GCA_025359005.1 Hyphomicrobiaceae bacterium
GATCCTGGCGCTGGCCATCCGCCTTGCCGACCGGCTCAAGATCACGCTCGACCCGCGCCGATGACGCGCCGTCAGGGAGACACACGATGACCGCCAGAATTCTCGTCACGGGTGCAAGCGGCTTCGCCGGCCGTGCGGTGGTGCCGGCCTTGCTCGCACGCGGGTTCACCGTGCGAGGCCAATTCAGCCGCGCGCCGGGCGCAAACCCAGACGTCGACTGGCAGCAGATGGATTTCCTCGCCAGCGCCGACTATGCACGCCTCGTCGCCGGCTGCGATGCGGTCGTGCATCTGGCGGCGGAACTGTCCGACCGCGGGCGCATGGACACGATCAATGTGGCGGCAACGCGGGCCCTGCTGGAAGCGGCGCGGGGCGCAGGCGTGCGTTATTTCGGCTACGCCAGTTCCATCGTCGTCTATGGCTCGCCGCGCAACCGTGCGGTGGATGAAGCAACGCCGCTGCTCGATTTGCAGCGGCCGATCGCCAGTCAGTATCACGCCGAGCCGTACATGCTCGACTATGCCCGCACCAAGACGCTGGCTGAACTGGCGATCCGCAATTTCCATCCTGCCTGCGTGGTCGATCTGTATCGGCCGGCGGTGGTGGCCGACGACGCGCGGCTCTCGGAATCGCTGGCGTGGTCGGCGTCACGGAAATTCGGCGCCGCCTATCGCTGCACGCAATATATCGCCGCCGAGGATGCCGCCGCGGCTATTGCCCATCTCGTCGCGCGTGGTTTGTCGGACGCGCGCGCGCCGCGGTCCATCGAAGCCTATAACATCTCAGACGCCGCGTGCGGCACCTACCGGGCGTTGCTGCGCGCGGCGGACCAGGTGCGCGGCACGTCGATGCACGCGCCGAAATGCGATCTGCCCGTGCTGCTCGATCTCGCCAAGGACCTCGTCAAATACAAGCCGCGCACGCTGCGCTATCCCTTAGGCCTGCTGGCGATCTCAAACGCCAAGCTGCTGGCGACCGGGTTTGAGTTTCCCCTCGGCATCCAGGCAGCGCAAGCCCGCGCGCTGGCGGCGGGGTAGGGGGGCGCATGGCGCGCCACAACAGGATTAGCCGGTATGGGCCGCCAGGACCGCCCGCCTTGGGGCGAAGCGCGTCCGCGGCGGCCCCACGACCGTTCGTAAATAAAACTAATGCCGACGGGACGGCAGTGGGCCAGGAGTGACCGTCACGCAATCAGTGACGCCGTGCTTGCCGTTGGCGGGTCTGCAGTAGGATAGCAGAAAGTCGATGTGGCAACTGAAGGGCGGCACCGGCTCGGACGTCCCGCCTCGTTACATTAGGGCTCGGAAGCTGGCACCGTCGGCGGTGGTGTGAAAAGAGCGCTGAGGCGCAACTGGACGCGCAATGGGCAGCCGCGTGTCCGTGAACAGGTCACGGCGAGGACAGTTCGGCATCGATTTCAGTGATGGTGAACAGATCGCCGCTGTGTCAAAGGCGACGCAAACCATTTGCTCGCGTCGATTTTTTGACTGTGCGCTGAGTTATTTGCTCACGCAGTATTTTTTGCCGTTCATGTCGGTCCCGCAATAGCCAACCACGCAGTACTGCGTGCTGCATAAGGACGGTGGCTGAACGTATCCGCGCGCTTTGCAGCTTGCAATGCAGGCTGGTCTGGACACGGTGTCTTGAGCCGCAAGATCTGAGGCACCAAGCGTCAGCAAAACCAGTGGGCTGAGTAGAACTCCAAAACCCAGACAGTAAAATTGCCGCATCACCAATACTCCCATCAGTAAAAACGTCCGCGCCAATGCTGACTCAAAGAGGCTAGCCTAACGCAATCCGTAAAGGTAGCGGAAAAGTATGTTTGGACAGGGGTATCTCATTAGGCCTTGCAATCCCCTCTCCCCATTGCACTTCTGCAATGGGGAGAGGGTTAGGGTGAGGGGCGGCCAAAAACGCCGAACACCAAAAACGCAGCTTTTGTTGCGTTTTCGGCGTCGCGCGGACGCAGCTCGCACGCGTTGCCGCCCCTCACCCTAACCCTCTCCCCGTTGAAAAAAACGGGGAGAGGGGATGACTGAGGTCTTGTGCGATTGCCCTGGCCACGGTCAGCACACAGGGGCCCGACGCTCAAAAAAATGCGGCCCGCCTCCGGCGGATCGGACGGGTCTCGGCCTCGGACGACCACCGTGCCCAAGACGTAACCAGGTGACGTAAGGAGGTAAAGACTTAGGGGGTAAGCGTCCTCCCGACACGGAAGCCGAGGCTGTTGCTCCGGCCGTCGGCGGTGCTCCTGAGGCGGTAAGCCGAGCGGAGGAACCGTGGATTGAAGTACCAGGAACCGCCGCGGACGACACGGCGACCATCGTCAGGACACTTTGTTGTCCACGGCGTCCCGTCCGCCGGCGGCGTGCCGGTGTAGCCATCGTGCCAGCAATCCTCGGTCCAGTCGAAGACATTGCCGTGCACGTTATAGAGGCCCCAGGGGTTGGCCGCGAAGCGATCGACCGGAACAGTGGCCTCGCGATACTCGCCCTTGGCGCCTTTGCCGAACGTGCCATTGCCATTGTAGTTGGCCTGCGCCGTACCGATGGTCGAGCCCCACCAGAACGGCGTCGTAGTTGCAGCCCGCGTCGCGTATTCGCGCTCGGCCTCAGACAGCAGGCGATAAGTCTTGCCGGTTTGTAGCGACAGCCACGCGGCATAGGCCTTGGCATCCTTCCAGTTCACACAGACGACCGGGTGACGATCGGTCTGCGGAAAGCCTGGGTCGCGCCAGGACTTATCGGCGTGTAACGTCCACGCCGCTCCATCAGAGTTGTGGCAACCGCCCTCCATCTTATGACCAGCCGCCGCAACGAACGCCGCAAACTCGCCGCGCGTCACGGCAAACCGGCCAACGGCAACCTGCTGTCGGAACGTCACGCGATGCTGCGGGCTTTCCCAATTAAAGTACACTTTGGAGCTCGGAAACTCCTTGCTCAGCGCATCGATCTCCGCCTGCGTCGACCCCATCATGAAACTGCCCTTAGGCACCACCACCATCTCCGGGCCGCACTGCTTGACGCCGTTCTCCAGCCAGCAGTCCTGCGCGCTCTGGCCGGAGCCGGGCGCCAGCGCCGCCACGAGATCGCGGCGCCTCTCGGCTTCATCTGCATCCAGCCTCGCCGCCGCCTCTGCCGCTTTCCTGTCCACCTCGGCGGCGATGGCGGCGAGGCGCTGGCGTTCAGCGGCGGCCTTGGCGTCGCTCTCCGCCTTCTTTTTTTGCGCGATCACCGGCTCAGCGCGGGCCGCGAAGGACTGATTGAAAATGACGAAGCCGGCGAGTTGGTCGGCAGTGCCGGTTTCGGCCAGTTGCTTGAACTCCGCTTCCAGCCGATCTGCCGCGCGCTTGGCGGCCTCCGCCTTAAGGCCGCTGGCGCGATCGAGGGCCGCCTTGGTGTCGGCCGCCTGCTTGGCCTCCGCCGCAGCTTTCGCCTCTGCCGCTGCGCGGTTTTTGGCCTGCAGGGCGTCATCGGCCTGCTTGGCCGCGGCTGCGTCGGCAACCGCCTTGGCGTCGGCTAAACGCGCGGCTTCGATTTGTTTCGCGGTGTCGGACTTGACGACAGCCCCACCGCTCTCGCCGCCGCCCCGCCATGGCCACGGCAGCGGCGCCCCCAACAGAGCAGCAGCCACATACCCCGCCGCTGCCAGCCCCGCCACACCCGCCGCGATCGGCCCCCAGCGGCGCGGACCCAGCAGCGCCGCCACGTCGCGCGCGAGGCCGGCCATGTCGCTCGGGAAGCGGTCCTGCGTCACTGTTGCCGTCTGATGATCGAGCAGCGGCCGCAGCGACGGCGGCAGGTCGTCCTTGTGAGGTCGCGCCGCGCCGCCCACCAGCACCGGGATTACGGGGATGCCGCGTGCCAGCGCCCGCTCGATCTCCAGCCGCACCCAGTCTTCCGGGTTATCCAACCGCCGCGCACCCGTCTTGGCGTCTTTCGTGTCGAGCCAGCCCGGCCCGATCACCGCCAGCATCACCGCGCAATCGGCCAGCTTGCTCTCCAGCACGGCGGGGAACTTCTGCCCCGCCCTCAGCCGGTCGATGTCCATGAAGATGCGGGCCTTGCCGAAGGTGTTCTCCAGGTACTGGAAAACGCTCCGCGCCTCAGCCGCGCCCAGCGCCAATTCCGGCGACGCGTCGTTCCCCCGCCGATAGTTGATGAAAATCTTGCCCGCCATGCCGGCGCGGTCCCTCTGTCCAATGTCCATCCATAGCCGCTGGACGCCGCCCTGTCACCGCATCGCCGCGCCCGTCGATACGGCCGCCCGCGCGGGACGCCAGCGCGCATCATCGGGGAACGCTGGAGCGTACCCAGCGCTCGCCGCGCGGTGTTCACCATTTTGATCGAATGCCATTGCCGGCGCCTGCGGATCATCCTTGTGCTGCTTCAGCGCGCCGCCCGCCATTTTCCAAAGCATGGGTCTTGCGCGGGGAGACGCGGCATGGCTGATCCGTCAGCACGACAGTTCGATGGCATCCAGATCCTGCGCGGGCTCGCGGCGTTGCTGGTCGTCGTGCATCACGTGCTGGAAACGAGTGCGCCGCTCCTCCTGCCGCAGGCGCTGCCGGCGGGCTTCGTCGTCTGGGGCGCGATCGGCGTCGATGTGTTCTTCGTCATCTCCGGCTTCATCATGGTGCAGTCGACAGGCACACAATTTGGCCAGCGCGGCGCGGCCCTCGAATTCCTTGCGCGACGCTGCATCCGCATTTTTCCGCTTTACTGGCTCTGCACGCTGGCCATCGTGGCACTGGTCGCCACAACGCCCCTGTTCGGCGAGCGCGCCATCTCGGTGCCGAAGTTTATCAGCTCAATCGCCCTGCTGCCGCTGGCGTGGCCAATCATCGAATTCGCGTGGACGCTGCAGTTCGAGATGTATTTCTACGTGATCTTCGCGCTGTGGCTGGCGCTCGGCTCGCGACAAGGTGCGCTGGTCGGCGCGCCGTTGACGCTGGCGGGCGTGTCGGCGGCGGCGACGCTGTTGCCGTCGGGCTACGCGCGACAGATGCTCACCAATCCGATCGCGGCCGAGTTCGTGCTCGGCATGTGGATCGCCGGCGCTATGCTGTCGCGGCAGCTCGGCGTGTCGACGCGGGGCCTGCTGCTGGTCGCCGGTGTGGCAGGGTCGATGCTGGCGGTTGGGCTGGCGCCGATCGATCCGGCGATGATGGAACTCGTGCCGTCGGTCCGCTTCTGGGTGTGGGGGCCACCGGCGGCGCTCATCGTGGCCGCCACGGTTCCACTTGCTCAGGTCCGATCGCGCCTGGGCCTCGCCTGCGTGCGGCTTGGCGATGCGTCGTACGCCCTTTATCTGACGCACTACGTCATCATCGCGGGCTATGGGGCGGTGGCGAAAGCGCCGGCCGCAGGCCTGCTGCCACCGCTGGCATGGATGCTGCTGGCGACGCTGGCGAGCGTCGTTCTGGGCACCGTCGCGCACCGGCACATCGAGCGTCCGGCGACGGCGTGGGCGAAGCGGCAATGGCAGATGCACGGCGCGCGGGTGCATGCCTGGACCGGTCGCGCGCGTTTTCGCCGCTGAGGACGAGGGCGCACGCACGGTTGCCGCGTCAGGCGAATTTGCCTAGGGTGCGCGCAGCCCGGAATCGCCGGCATTTTCGCATGAGTTCCCAGACATGCCAGCATCTACCGCACGGCCGTCCGTCGGCCTGTTCGTCACCTGCCTCGTCGACCTCATGCGGCCGAGCATCGGCTTTGCCGCGGTCAAATTGATCGAGGCTTCGGGCTGCGACGTGCATGTGCCCGCGTCGCAAACCTGCTGCGGCCAGCCCGCCTATAATTCCGGCGACAAGGCAGACGCAGCGGCGATCGCCCGCGTGACGATCGCGGCCTTCGAGGCGTTCGACTATGTGGTCGCGCCATCAGGCAGTTGCGCCGGCATGATCAAAGGGCACTATCCGGGCCTATTCAAAGGGGATCCCGCCTGGGCCAAGCGCGCGACCCTGCTTGCGGCCAAAACCTATGAGTTGATCTCGTTTCTCGTCGACGTGCGCGGCATGACCAAGGTCGACGCCGACTTAAAAATCCGCGCCACCTATCACGACAGCTGCTCGGGCCTGCGCGAACTGGGCGTCAAGGACCAGCCGCGTGCGCTGCTTCGAACCGTACGCGGCCTCGAGCTTGTGGAGATGGAGGACAACGAGGTGTGTTGCGGCTTCGGCGGCACGTTCTCGATCAAGTACCCGGATATCTCCAACGCCATGGTGCAGAAGAAAACGGATGCGGCCGGGGCTGTAAAACCCGATCTGCTGCTCGCCGGCGATCTCGGCTGCCTGATGAACATGGCCGGCAAATTGAAGCGTCAGGGCAGCACGATCCAGGTGCGACACGTGGCCGAAGTGCTGGCCGGCGAGATGAGCGCGCCCGCGATCGCAGATCGCAAATGAACCGCGCGATCGCAGATCGCAAATGAAACGTGCCATCGGAGTGCGGTCATGAACCCTACGTCACACAACTTCAAGGCCAATGCGGCAGTCGCGTTGGACGACAAGCAATTGCAGGCGGCGCTTGGCAATCTGAAAGGTGGCCTCGTCGCCAATCGCGCGCGCGCCAAAGCGGCATTGCCCGAGTTCGAGGCGCTGCGCGAGGTCGCGAAAGAGATCAAGAACCACACCATCGCCAATCTCGATCTCTATCTCGAGACCTATGAGAAGAACGCGCGCGCGGCAGGCGCCCACGTCCACTTCGCCGAGACGGCGGCCGATGCGCGCGACATCATTTTGAAAATCTGCCGCGACGTTGACGCGAAAATCGTCACGAAGGGCAAGTCGATGGTCTCGGAAGAGATCGGCCTCAACGCGCATCTGGAAGCGGCCGGCGGCATCGAAGTGGTGGAAACCGATCTCGGCGAATATCTGGTGCAGATCCGGCACGAGACGCCGAGCCACATCATCGCCCCCGCCATCCATCTGACGCAGGCCCAAGTGGAGCAGGATTTCCGCCGCCTGCACACGCATCTGCCGAAAGATCGCGTCCTCACCCAACCCGAACAGCTCGTCGACGAAGCACGCAAGATCCTGCGCCAGAAGTTCATGACGGCGGATGTCGGCATCACCGGCGCCAACTTCCTGATCGCGGAAACCGGCTCGTCGATCATCGTCACCAACGAGGGTAACGGCGATCTCACTCAGTCGCTGGCCAAAACGCACGTCGTCATCACGTCGATCGAGAAGCTGGTGCCGACACTGGAGGACGTGTCGACGATCCTGCGCCTGCTCGCGCGTTCGGCGACGGGCCAGGAAATATCAACGTATACGACGTTCTCGACCGGCGGGCGGCGGCCGGGCGATCCCGACGGACCGATCAATTATCACGTCGTCATTCTGGATAACGGTCGCACCGATCTGATCGGCACCGAGTTCCAGGAGGTGCTGCGCTGCATCCGCTGCGGCGCGTGCATGAACCACTGCCCCGTCTACAGCGCCATCGGCGGCCACGCCTACGGCTGGGTCTATCCAGGCCCCATCGGCTCGGTGCTGACGCCTGCACTGATCGGCGTCAAGGAAGCCGGCAACCTGCCGAATGCCTCGACGTTCTGCGGCAAGTGCGCCGACGTCTGCCCGATGAAGATTCCGCTGCCCAAGCTCATGCGTCACTGGCGCGAAGCCGAGTTCGATGCCGGCGACGTGCCCGCCGGCTATAAGGCAGGTCTCAAGGCGTGGGCCTATTTCGCGCGACGCCCGAGGCTCTATCATCTCGCCGCCCGGCTCGGCATTCCCGTCCTGTCGCTGTTTAACCGGCGCGGACGTTTCGCGCATCTGCCGTTTGCGGGCGGCTGGACCAAGCATCGCGACCTCCCCGCACCACAAGGCCGCACGTTCCAGCAACTCTGGGCCGACCATCAGGCCGGCGCGCGGTAGGCATGGGCGGGGGAGGGCGACGGCCCAATTCACAGTCGCCAACGGTTGTGAGCGGTAGCATACACTGTGGCGCAATTGAATCTCAAGTTAGCGTCGCAAGTCGCAGATGCTGTTACAGACTTGATCCATGGCTATCCCTTTGTCTCCGGCAGTCAAAAAAACTTGGCCTGTAGGGCGGATTAGCGCAGCGTAATCCGCCGTCACACGCGAGACCGTTGCCAAGTGCTGTCGCAAGAACTTTGCTTGCGATGCGCGTTTTTTTTGCAAAGGCCGGAAGCGAAGCGATAGGCATGGACTTGATCCATGTCGACGTGCAAATCGCGCCCTGATCCAACCAAGGCGGCAGTTGGGTCGCAGACGTCAGGGAGCGATCGCGGCACCCGTCTTCGACTTCGCATTTTCGTCTTGCGACTGAGCATGAGGATAATCGGAATATCGCGACCTATTGCGATGGGTCAACTGCCACCACCCTCCGTCTTCAGCCACGCACCGCAGCACGCTTTGGCCAACTCGCGGACGCGGAGAATGTAGCTCTGCCGTTCGGTGACTGAGATCACGCCGCGGGCATCGAGCAGGTTGAAGATGTGCGATGCCTTGATGCACTGGTCGTAGGCGGGTAGCGCCATCAGGTGCTTGTCGCCCGAAGTCCCGGCCGCGAGCAGCGCCTTGCACTCTGTTTCGGCGTCCTTGAAGTGGGCGAGCAGCAACGTGGTGTCGGCGTGCTCGAAGTTGTAGCGGGAATATTCCTGCTCGGCTTGCTGGAACACGTCGTTGTAGGTCAACTTGCGCGCATCCGTGCGGCCGTTGAAGTTGAGATCCCAGACGCGGTCGACGCCCTGCACGTACATGGCCAGCCGCTCGAGGCCGTAGGTGATTTCACCAGCCACCGGATTGCAGTCAAAGCCGCCGACCTGCTGGAAATAGGTGAACTGCGTCACCTCCATGCCGTTGCACCACACTTCCCACCCGAGGCCCCAGGCGCCGAGCGTCGGGCTTTCCCAGTCGTCCTCGACAAAGCGGATGTCATTGAGCTTGGTGTCGATGCCGATGGCGTCGAGGCTCTTCAGGTAGAGATCGAGGATGTCCGGCGGCGACGGCTTCATGATCACCTGGAACTGGTAGTAGTGCTGCATGCGGTTGGGGTTCTCGCCGTAGCGACCATCCTTCGGCCGCCGCGAGGGCTGCACATAGCAGGCGTTCCAGGGCCTCGGCCCCAGCGCGCGCAACGTCGTCGCCGGATGAAACGTGCCGGCGCCGACCTCCATGTCGTAGGGTTGCAGCACCACGCAGCCCTGCGCACCCCAGAACCGCTGCAGGGTGAGGATCAGATCCTGGAAGCTCTCGCGCGGGCGCAGCGGGGGGAACGGCTCGGCCGCGGCGATGACTGACTTGGCGAGTGATTTTGCGGGCATGCACGATCCATTCTGTCGGAGGCGTCCGATGACTATAGCGGAGGGGTGCCCGCCTGCGGAACCGGCCATTTACCAGATGCGCCTGGATTTGCCACGCCCGGAATTGCCCCTGTCGGCGCGCGGCACCATGCGGTAAAATGTGGTCCAAACGCACCCGAGGTGCCGCATGTCCGCCCGCCCCAAGCTCGCCCCTGCCGACCAGAAGACGATCGAGGAATTCCTCGCCTACACCGCGACACGTCCAGATGAAGAACGGTGGGAACTCATCGAAGGAGTGCCGGTCTTGAACGCTTCGCCCGTTGACCATCATCAGATCATCGCGTCCAATATCGTCACCCATCTCAAGATCGAAAAGAGGCGGATGGGCACGCCTTGGCTCCCGTTGATCGGCATCGGCACGCGTGTCCCGATTTCTGCCAACAGCCTGCCGCAACCCGACGTGTTCGTCCTCGAAGGCACGCCGACCGGGCGGGCGGGCGCGCGGGCGGAAACAGACGACGCCATGGTCATCTTAGAGGTGCTCTCGCCGAGCAATACCAAGGCCGACCAAGCGTGGCGTCGCCGCGTCTACGCGAGCGTGCCCAATTGCCAGTATTACGTGACGGTGTCGATGAAAGCCGCAGCCATGACAACGTTTGACCGCAGCACCGGATGGGCTGCACGTGAGGCAGCCGGGTTGCAAGCCGTGCTCGACCTGCCTGCACTCGGGGTTGTCCCTGCCGCTGGCCGACGTCTATCGCTACACGCCGCTCGGAGCGGCATGAGCGTGCAGGCCGTCCCCGCCGGTCTCAGCTGAAGTGATGCTGGCGGAGTTCGTCGAGGAATTCTTCCGTCAGCGGCACGCCGGCCGCATCGCCGATCACGCTTTCGACGTCGCAGTGGGGGCAGACGGCGCTGGTGCCCTTCTCGTCCTCCACCCAATCCTCGATTTCGCCGACGTCGAAGATCTCCAGGCAATGGAAGCAGCCGGCCTGCTCGGAGGCTTTCACCTCGTCCTCGTTATTGACGGCGTGCTTAAGGGCTGCGGTAATCTGCGCTTTCGAAGACATGCGGCAATGATCCGTTTTTTGCTGCGTTGTTTTGTGCGGCGTTGTTCGCCCGGCACGGACATGCGTGCCGCAGCGCGCCCGTCTGGCCTCAAGCATGGCGATTATTCCGCGGCCCTTGCCGTCAGGAGCCCGACTTTGGCCAGTGCCACATCGACCGCCTTTTTGGTTGGCTCCGTCAAGGGAGCGAGAGGCAGACGGCATTCAGGGCTGTCGATCAGGCCGATGCGCCATGCGGCATATTTAACGGGCGCCGGGTTGGTCTCGACAAACAGGGCATCGTGCAGCGGCATCAGCTGGTCGTGCAAGGCCAGCGCCGCGGCGAAGTTTCCTGCCCGACACGCCGCCTGGAATGCCGCACACAGTTTCGGGGCCACATTCGCCGTCACCGAGATGCAGCCGTGGCCGCCGTGTGCATTGTAGCCGAGCGCCGTCGCGTCTTCGCCCGAGAGGGCCGCGTAGGCACGATTGATCAGAGCCCTATGCTGGCTCTCGCGGGCCGGATTGGCGGTCGCATCCTTGATGCCGGCGAAGTTCTTCAATTCTGAGATGCGCGCCATCGTCGCCGCCGAAATATCAACGATGGTCCGGACCGGCACGTTGTAGACAATGATCGGCAGATCGACCGCATCGCTGATGGCCTTGAAGTGCAGATAGAGCCCTTCCTGCGTCGGCTTGTTGTAGTAGCCGGTCGAGTGCAGCACCGCGTCCGCGCCGGC
>JANYHP010000105.1 GCA_025359005.1 Hyphomicrobiaceae bacterium
TCGGCCACAACCGTTCTACCCAATGCCAAATTGTCCTCCGCAACGCCATAAGCCACGCGGTAGCCCTCAGGGCCAATATCGCCAGACACGCTATCCGTCGCGAGCAGCACATCTTCAATCGTATCGATACGCAGATATGTCGCCTGTAGTTGTCTCGCGAGCATGCGCGCCAACGTCGTTTTGCCGGTTCCAGGCAGCCCGCAAAAAATTACTAGCATCGGCGGTTCTCCCCAATGAGCCGTAGGGCGCAATAGCCCTACTTCTGGGCGTATTGCGCCGGATGGACGAACGAGCCCGCAAATTAAAACACCGAACTTGTGGCGCGGCGCAATACGCAGAAACGCTATTGCGCCCTACGGTTCCGCGACTGCCGCACGTGCCCCACGACCGCCCCGTCCGTGCTGCGTTCCCATCATGGACGCTCTCGAGGCTTCGGCAGCAATCTCTGCCGGTGATCTGCGCAGGCATTCCAGCCCTTAACGCGCAATCCTATTCCGGCGCTCATTGCCCCACTCCCATTACGCCCGGCACAATAGAAAACGGCCCGCGCCGGTGAGCGCGAGCCGCAAATCTTGCAGGAAGCCAGAGCCGTGATCAGCGCTTGGAGAACTGATAGCTGCGGCGGGCCTTCATCTTGCCGAACTTCTTGCGCTCGACGACACGGCTGTCGCGCGTCAGGAAGCCGCCCTTCTTGAGCACGCCACGCAGTTCCGGCTCGAAATAGGTGAGCGCCTTTGAGATGCCGTGCCGCACCGCGCCGGCTTGGCCCGAGAGCCCGCCGCCGACGACGGTGGCGTTGACGTCGTACTGGGCATCGCGCGCCGCGATCTTGATCGGCTGCTGCAGCAGCATCTGCAGCACCGGCCGGGCGAAGTACTTGGAATAGTCCTTGCCATTGACGATGATCTTGCCGCCGCCGCGCTTCAGCCAGACGCGCGCGATGGCGTTCTTGCGCTTGCCGGTGGCGTACGCACGGCCGAGCTTATCCAGCTTCTGGACGTGCACGGGACCGGTCGCCACCACGGCTGCCGGCATTTCCGACTTGAGATCGGCAAGATCGCTCAGGGTTTTGGTTTCGGTAGCCATTGGCTCAGGCCCTCGCGTTCTTGGAGTTCAGCGCGGCGATATCCACCAGTGTGGGGTTCTGCGCCTCGTGCGGATGCTTGTCGCCGGCATACACCTTGAGATTGCGCATCAGCTTGCGGCCGAGGGGGCCACCCGCGATCATGCGCTCGACGGCCTTTTCAAGGATGCGCTCGGGGAACTTGCCTTCGAGGATCTGGCGCGGCGTACGCTGCTTGACGCCGCCGGGATGGCCGGTGTGCCAATAATAGACCTTCTTGTCGGTCTTCTTGCCGGTGAACACGGCCTTGTCGGCATTGATGACGACGATGTTGTCGCCGGTATCGATGTGCGGCGTGTAGGTTGCGCGATGCTTGCCCTTGAGGCGCAGCGCGATGAGCGAAGCGAGGCGTCCGACAACCAATCCCTTGGCGTCGATCAACACCCACTTCTTCTCGATCTCGCCAGGCTTGGCGTTATAGGTCTTCATGGACCTCGATCCTCTGGTGGTATGATACGGTGAAATGCGCAGTCAAATTCGGCGGCGGCGCGGTCGCCATGCCCGGCCCTGACAACCCATGACCATGCGACCGTCTCGCGACACGCGCCAGACGGACGGCAGGCCCCAACGGCTGCTGGAGATGCGCGATCTATAGCCGCCCGCACAGCCAGTGTCAAAGCCAATATCGCCGCGCAATTCCGCTTATCTGATTGATATTATTTCATTTATTCAATGAGGTATTATTTTACCGCCATAAGATCAAGCCGATGGACAGTCCCGACTAGACCGCCGGCCTAGGCCATCAGATCGGAACAACACAGCGACCGTTTGCGCACGCGAACGCCAGATGCGATTCCACTGGACGTCCTCAAAAGTCTTGCCTCGCGGGCCGCGGATCGGCATGCTAAACGGGCAAAAAAGTTGTTTCCCCTCTGAGGCTTGCAATGAAAAGGAAGATGGCCGCCATCATGGCCTCCGACATCGCTGGCTACAGCAAGCTCGTGGCGGAAGACGAGGAGGACACGCTGCGGCGGCTCGCCTCCTATCGCCACGTTTTCGAGGAATTCGTCGCTCTCTACGAGGGCCGCATCTTCAACACTGCCGGCGATGCCATCCTCGCCGAATTTGCCAGCGCCGTTGCTTCCGTCCGCTGTGCCATCGACGTGCAGGAAAGCCTCCGGACGCGCAATCTGGCCTATGCTCCGAGCCGGCACATGAACTTCCGCATCGGCATCACCATCGGCGATGTCGTCGAGGATGGCGCGGACCTGCTGGGCGACGGCGTCAATATCGCCGCGCGCCTGGAATCGTTGGCGCCGCCCGGCGGCATCTGCATTTCGCGC